>JAZOUE010000087.1:0-3895 GCA_045658045.1 Candidatus Enterousia sp. | reverse complement strand
ATCCACCATACAGAAATTATCCATACATGCGTTATATAACGATTGACAGTCTGATGCGACGGTTGCAGATGCGCTTTCTGCCAGTTTGGTACCGGTATTTATCACAGATTGCGTTGCCGCACGCGCCGCCACAGTTTTTGGCTGTGCAGTTGTTGCAGCCGGTTTTGCACTGCGTGCCGCGGTTGTGCGTCCGCCCGTCGTTGCCGTCGGTGCCGCCGCACGTGGCGCAGTACGCGAATTTACCGCCGCGCGTGCAGATATGGTTGATGGTGTTTGATTATTTTGTTGTACCGCGCGACCACGCGCCGTTGCACAAAATGCACCGCTATTTAAAACGGTGCATAATGCAAATACAAATAAAATTATATTTCGTACCAACATTCATTATTAGTATTGCATTTCTTCACATGTTTCAACAGGTTCTGCCCATTCTTTACAATGGCGTGAATCTACCAAGCAGCAATCCTTGTACCCTGCCTGTTTTGTACATGTCTGAACACGGGTACACTTTTTACAAATCAATGTTGTTGGACTGAATGTTGTCGTAACTGTTTCGCGATAGTATGGATCGTCATTCTTGCTGACCGCGGTATAACCCTGGGCATCTTTAGAGCCGCCACTGCCAGAAGACACAGGCAACGCAGCACTCATACCCAAATTCAAGCATGCACGTGCAGCAACTTCAGATCTATCTTCTATTTCACGTTTTTCACGAACCTGTGCAATACGCTCTGCCAATTTTACATTATCCTTGCGCATTTGCGTATCCAGTTCCTTGTACTTTTTATTATAGTTATCTTGCGCCTTTTTAAATGCGGACTGTGCGATTGTAACCTTCATCGTATCAATCAGATTTGGAAAACGAGCCTCTGTCTTAGCATTTCTAGTGCCTGTTTTTTCACCTTCCTTATCAAAAACCTTTAATCCTTGAACCTTACGTCCAGTCATACAGAATTGAACAGTCGGATCTGATTCAATCGCAGCAATCGTATTGTTAATACTGTTCATCAAAGAACCGACATCAGATAAAATTTGTTCCTGCTTTACCGAACCATTTTGACCCAAATTCTGCGTCTGTACAATGTCATTTTGACCAGTTATACACAAATAAGAATTACCATCGGCATAATCTTCAACCCCATCACCATCACAGTCATCTGTTACAACAGCGTGTAAATTTCCCCAGTTTACAACACCATCAATAACACCAGCAAACTGTTTATACCCAGTATATGACTTATATTTATATTTTATAGTGTCTTGTTCTATTGTTCGATCCATTAAATCATACAAAGCTTTATATGTTTTGAACTTTACATGGTTTACCGTTCCAGCCGGAGAATCTGCGTACTTCTTCATTTTTTTATACCATTCAGACTCTTGATCTCCAGCCCCCAGTTTATTTTCAAACATCTGTCCTTCTTCGTACACCAATTGTCCCAATAAATCTTCATCTGGTACCAATGCAACATCCGGTTTACAATTATAATAGGCATATATATCGCTTGTTTTTGCAACCACTTCTTCTACTACCACTGTCTCTGTTGGCGACACAGGTGTATATTCACAAACTTTATACTCCAATGCATTTGCACCAACACCTTCTGTAATTGTCATACTGTCGCAATTTTGTGTATCACCACAAACTTTGATCATCGCTTCGTCCGCAGCCTTTTGACACTGTGCCAAGAATTCATTATCAATATTCAACATCAACCCCTGAGCAACAGAATATATATACTCTGTTTGATCATCTTCGGAACCACCACGTGAATAACAGGCTGTTAATTTATCGCGATGACACATATTTATAATCGTATATGTATCCAAACCAATACAATTCAAATAATCTTTACCACATTTATCTTCGGCGGTCAGACATTCTTTGATTTCTGTCGTACACGAATCAACCTTGACCGCATTCAGACGGGCAACAACAAATTCCCAAATCTGTGATTTTTGTGCTGCAGATGGACTGGTCGCATCAATACCACACGCATTTAATGGAACCTTGCAAACATTTAACATTGTTTCCGGACGTGACAAACACATATCATACGAACCATCTGGGTCATTTGGATCCATTGTGTCTTTACATGCCTTTTGGAAACAGTCAGAAATATTTCCGATACAGTTTTGTCTTGCATTATCTTCGGCGATAATTTCCGCGGATTTCAGTTGTGGTGCAACCTCACGCAAAAATGTATCCCAAACCTGAGAAGCGACCTTGGTACACTGTTTTGTTACAGTTTCACACAACGGCTTTTTCGCAACCAATGTATCATATGTTGATGCAGAAATTTCAATATGAGCAACAGCGCCTTCTATCTTATAATTCTTGGATGCCTTGGAAGAACTTTTTCTTACATTTGTCATATCAGACGCAACAACCGATGCGCAAGACGAAAAGTCATTTCCACAACCTGCTGTTGTCTGCATACATTCTTTGAATTTAATTGTACACTGCCCTAAATCGTACTTATTTGCATTTTGATACTGTTCCAATGCAGCCTCGCGCAGGGCACGTTCTGCAGTTTGTAATTTTTGCGAACTTTGTGTTTTTTTCTGCTTTAAACTATTTTCATATGCCGCACAGTCAGATTTAATACGTTGAGCATACATCATTTGCAGCATGTCGATATCTTTGGCGCATTCTGGAATCTGTGCCTTACACAAATCAGCCGCCGCCACATGCAACGCATCACCAGTCTTGCCGTCAATTGGCGTCATCATTTTATTGGACGAAGTTGTGTCAAAAACTTCTTCTTCAATTTCATCAATATCAATAACATTCCACGCAGACAAATCCAATGCCTCGCGCGCAGATTTTTTGCTTTCTGGCCGTTTCAACGAATCGGCTACAGCGTTTGCCGCGGCAATAGCTTCGTCTGCATCTGCGCCCATTTCCAGCTTTTCAACACCCAGTGTCGCCATCTGATAAGACTGTTCATCCAGCTTTTCAATTTCATTCAGAATAAAATCTAACTCTTCATTTCTGTCGCTGCACAAACATCTGCCACCACTTTCATTGTCCAGCATACAGAAAGCATCCATACAGCCGTCATATTTTGCCTGACATTCTTCATTAACAATAATATTTTTTGCAGCACCCGCAACCTTGGTACCAGCACCAATAACTTTTTGTGTTGCCGCACGCGCCGCCACAGTCTTTGGCGCAGCAGTTGTTGCAGTAGGTTTTGCACTACGCGCAGCAGTTGTACGACCACCTGTTGTCGCAGCAGGCGCCGCAGCACGTGGCGCAGCACGCGTATTTACAGCCGCACGCGCAGCAGTTGTCTTGGTTGACGCCGCATTTGCAGCCGCCCCACCAGCCCCCGCACGACTAGTACGCGCTGTCGCCGCAACCGCAGAAGAATCAAGCGTTACAAACAATAAGCCCAACAATAAAAATAGTGCTTTTTTCATAGAAAATCCCTTCCAATTTATTCAATTTTATCATATCAGCAAAAATTTTAAAAGGATTTATTTAATTTCTAGCAATAAAAAATCCCCCAACCAGGGGATTTTTTTTAAACAAAAACAAATTTATTCTGCAACTTCGGCTGTTGTTGGTTCTGCAGATTCAACAACTGGTGCAGATGCTTTTTTTGCATTTACATCACGATCAACAAATTCGATGATTGCCATTGGCGCAGCATCACCATAACGGAAACCAGCCTTTAAAACGCGTGTATAACCACCTGGGCGGTTTGCATAACGCTTACCCAAAACATCAAACAACTTTTTAACAGTTGCAGCAGAAGAATTACCCAATTCAGATGCTGTCAAACGACGGTTTGCAACAGTATCAACCTTGGCGCGAGTAATCAGTTTTTCAACGACACTGCGTAAATCTTTTGCCTTTGGCAAAGTAGTTTTAATCTGTTCTTTTTCA
>JAZOUE010000086.1:0-12170 GCA_045658045.1 Candidatus Enterousia sp. | reverse complement strand
CTTGGCCTCCGACTTGTTTGCTTTCTGTTGGGGTTGCTCCTATTGCGTTCAGCATTGCTTTATTTGTTTGTTGAGTATAGCCTGCTTTGACGGTGTCGTTGTTCGGGTCTGTTGGGGTTGGTGTGTCGTTTGACTCGTTGTTTTCAGTTGCAATTTCTTGTATTTCTTCGTATGCGGTCTCTTCTTTTTCGGCGGCTTTTAGTTCTTTCTTGGCCTTGTATGTGTCTATTGCGCGGCCGATTGCGCCAGATGTTACTGCGCCAACACCAACACCGACGCCTGCGCCCAATGCCGCAGATGTTGCAGACTTGGTTGATTTTGTCAGACGGGCTGCATTTTCCATAAATGTGGTTACGTCAATACCAAACCAATCTGCATCACAGTTAAAGCTGGTTCCGGCATATGCTTTTTTGGATGCCATTAAATCGCCGTTTTCGCCACCATAAAAGTTGATTGAGTATACACAATCCAATGTGCGGTCATCAAATAATGCGCCCAACCGTCCACATGTTTCGCGCATTTTATCGCGCAGTTCGTACAGATGCTGTTCGTCGCGTGCAACCAATTCTTCTGCATTTACACGCAGGGTTCCCATAACTTCCATCGCGCGGGCAGGCATACCACTGTCTTGTTGTTTGCATTCGTTTGCAATTTTTTCACATTTCTTAATTGCTGCGTCGCCTGCTGATTTGCCCAAGCAATTTGAAAATGTTGTTCCACATTGCGTGATAATACAGTCGTTATATCTGTTGCCACAGTCAACGATTGACTTGTATCCAGCCAGCTGTTGATTTAAATCACGGTCGGCCTTTATTTCTTGGGTAAACAGGTTGTATTCTGTGCCGGTGCAGGTGATGTTTTGTCGACATAAATCCAGTTTGTTGCCCCATATTGTATCTGTATCACCGGCGCATCCTGTAAAATCTTCGCCGCATTTTGATTGCATACAAGCGCGTAGTTTTTGATCGCAATCATTCTTGCCTGTTGATAATGTGGTTTGTGTTTTTGTGGTGGCGGCATCCTTGGCGGATTGGGTGTTAAAAGCCTCGCGCTGTTTTCTGATTTTTTCGGCCAATTCGTCGTCTGAACTGTTGTTTTCAAATTCTGTAGTTTCTGCCAAAATCGCATCGAATTCAGAAGATTTATTTAGAACCGCAATATCTGGTTTTGAATTTGTGGTTTCGACACTTTTTGTTGTAACCGTTTCTTTTGTTGTCGAGGTAGTTTTTTTTGTGGTTGTGTCCGTGGTTTTTGTTGCAGTTGTTTTTGCACGAACAGCGACTTGTGGTGTTGTGCGCGCATTCTTGCGTACTGGCGCACTAGCTGCGTTTGTGTCAGTTGTTGTGACGCATAGAACAAGTAGGCAGCCAAAAACAGAAGTCAGTACATTATGTAAAAAATGTGTTTTGTTTGTTGTCATTTACTTCCTGTTTAATCTAATGTGTTGCATGCTGTTTTATAAAACTGACACAGTAACCCAGCGGAAACTTGTTCGTCTTCGTTGGCGCATTTGTCTGGCATATTTCTGTTACAAACAGTATTTACGCATTTGTCATATGTACTGTTGTTGTTGCAGTTGTTTAGCGTTTCTGCCAATGTTTCGTCGCGCATTACTTGGTAAGATGCGACAATTCGTGCCAATATCGTATCTGCGTTCTTGATAGCGTTGTCGCGTGCAGATAATAATGTTGTGCGAATTTCAGATGTAAAATCGTCGCAGCCAGAGGCCTGTGCGCTGCATGATGCAAAGACGCGATCAAAGCTGCTGTTTTCTTTGCAGGCACGATAATCGGCTGTACAGCCTGAGGTGTCAATAATGCATGCTGTGATTTCCGATTCGCAATCTGATTTTGTGCGTGTCTTTTTTAAATCTGATTGTAATATGTCCATTTTTGCAGAAATGCCAGCGGCGGTACATGATTGTTCAATCAGTTCATCGTAAGTATCTGTTACATCGTCAGGTGTACAACCTGCGACTTTTTGTATACATTGTTTAGTTGCCCATGCATAGCGTTCACCAGGCGAGGTTGGAGCTTTTTTAAGGTCTTTTTCAGAAATAGTATATTTGGCGGATGCGCCAACTGTTACAGATTTCATCTTGGTATTTTGTGGTGTGCCGGCATTACTTGTTCCACAATATTGACATCGAGCAGCCGGATTTGATGAAATATTTATTGCACATACAGAATCAAGACAACGTGTCAAATTTGCGCGTGAACACTGTTGCGTGGCAGCAAATGCACCGGAACACGCTAATATAAATGACAATGAAGATAAAATTTGATGTTTCATATTCTCTCTGATATTGGATTATATCATAATACAAGGTCGTGGTGCAAAGAAAAAATATATTTAATTATCTCTTGACAAAAATAATATCTTTGTCTATGATTTGTGTACAAATATATTTTCTGAATAAAGCAAAAGGAAATAAAGATGAAAACTAATGTAAAAAATATAGTAGTTGCGACAAGTTCTTCTGTTGTTGCGGTTGTCGTTGTGTTGGCGTTTTGTTTGAACCAATGTTCTAGTAAGAAAACTGGCTTTGAATGGGTGCCTTGTAATGGTAAGGCTGTAAAAAAAGAAGTTTATGTAAAACGTGTTGCAGAAAGAACTGTGCAAAAAAATACAGTTGTGTATAATTCAAATTTTGCAAGCAAATCTGATAATAAAGCTTGCAAGAAGTCTAAAAGTAATGGGGTTACAGTTGTTGTAAATAATGATAATAATAGATCAACAAGTAATGTTAAAATCGTAAATATAAATGTGCAAAATACTTGTGGTAATGCCTGTGCTTCTTGCAATAACCAAAAGAAAGTAGTTAAAACATCAAAACCTGTACAGCCTAAGAAAGTAACTAAACAAACATCAAAACCTGTACAGCCTAAGAAAGTAAATAAACAAACGCCAAAACCTGTACAGCTTAAGAAAGTTGAAAATGATGTTGCACCTGTTGTGGAAAAAGTAAAAAAACAACGCAGATTTGTTGGTTACAGCATTAATGCGGTGGGTAATGGTAACTGCAAGTAATTCAGATATATTTGTGTAAGTGCAAAAGTCAGGTCACAGAAATGCGACCTGATTTTTTTGTTTTTTATACTAGACATATAAAATATTCTTATGATAAAATATAGTTCATATTAAAGAGTGTAGGTATGAAATTTATTAGAATTTTAGTAGTTTCGTTGTTTTTTGCGCCAATTGCGTCTTTTGGGGCGACGAATGATTTTATGATGGCGGCTCAATTGTTGGCGGCTGCAAAAAATGCTGATATTCAACAAGTGCAAAGTCTGGTTAATAATGGCGCGAATATAAACTTTGTTGATTCAACAGGTCTTTCTATTGTTTGTACTGCATTGTTGAATAATGATGTGCGTGCTGCGCAAATCTTGCAGATGTATGGTGCAGATGCGTCAAAATGTGATATACAAATTAAAAAATATAACAACAAAACCAAACCGCGACCTACGGGTGGATTGTTCAGCGGACTGTCGTCTGCCCAAAGCATAAGTTTAACGGCGGCAGGGGCCGCCGTTGTCGTAGGAGGCTTGTTCTTGCTTACAGATTTGTTTGACCCAGGTAACAATAATGACAATCCGTCCAGCGGTGGAAACAGGCCTGGTGGTAATGGTTCTGGGGGGGGGACTGTGGATACAGGTAAATTGGCATTTACTATACCTTATGGACCAGCGATGCCAACTGATGCGGATGAAATTGAAAATTATAAAACTAATGTGAATCTTTATAGTTCCGATGAACAGGCTGCTAATTTTAAGTTAATGTCTGATTCTGAAAAGCAAAATTATTTGTTGATGATGCATGGGTATTCTGCGTTGGCACGTGGTTATCAGGGGATGCGGGTATTGCGTAATTCTGCAAATGAACCGATTGATATATCTAAACTGAATTGGCAAGAATTATCTGTTGATGGTGGACGGCCGGTGAATGTGGCACTGATTACGTCAAATGGTGTTAATGCAGATAATTATAGTTATCTGAATGTGTCTTCGTCTTCGTTGGGTGATACATTATTGCCATGGACAACCGTAAATGGTGATACTGTTAATCCTGCTGGGGATACGATGATTTCCAGCAAGTATTATAATAATAAGGTTGTGTTGGGGACAGGTGAAGAAATTTTGGTTGATGCTGTTACTGTCGAAGATGACGCTATGTTGGAAAAGTTTGATTTGGCAGGGTGGGGTACTGTTGTAAATAATACAAATGCATCAGATATTGATAATCTGCTGGCCAAGATCGTTGGTGGACGATATTCTGGTTCTTTAAATCCTGATTTTGTTGGTTTTATGCCAAATGGCCAGATGACGATATTTCGTACAGGTAATGGTTTGGGAATTGTAAAACCGACAGAAGAAATCACAGGTACATATACACAAACAGATGGAAAAATAACTGAAATTGTCTTGTTCGGTGAAACATTGACTGTGACCCAAGATGGAAATATATTTGTTGCAACAAATTCTGATACGGAAAATCCAAAGACCTATAAGGGGTATATCGGAACAAATGGTAATTTATATTTGGATGCTGCTGCAGACGGTGTTATAAATCAAATGTATACGATGTCTGATGATGGCGTGCTGACATTATCTGGTGTCGTGGGTGCAGTTGATTATATGAATTACAAGGCGTTGAATAATGCGGCTGAATTGTGGAATACTGGTGATACATCTGGTGGGCGTTCACGTCCGGGTGTAATTGCAAATGTATCTGTGCCGGATTCGCTGCATAATGTCGATGCTAAAACAATCCGTGATATATTGGCGGTATCTGATAAGCAGACGACATTTTCTAATTATGTAAACGATTACTATGATACCGTTGAAGACGCGTATTTCCCTGGGACAGATGCTGCGACATTCTTTGGTAAATTGGGTGCCAGTTTTACACCGATGACGATATTTAGTACAGGTGCATTTGAAACAGATAGTAAATATTCTGGTGATACAAGAATTGCTACGTTCGAAAATGCGGTGCCGTTGATTTTTAATAAGGCGGAATATAATTTTATGTCGGTAGTTGGTGTCGCATTAACAGATTCTGGTACAAGTAATGCGGAAAGTATATATGGATATACTCCGTCTGGTAAATATGCGTTGTCACAATGGGCGATTCCTGATACAGATGGCGGTGTAAAATACTATAAATCACGTGCGTGTGGTGATATTGCTGGTACTGGGACAAGCACTCTTGACCCATGGTGCTTTGCAGGTGCAGGTCTGTCAGACGAATTAGCTGTATCCAGTGTTGCTGGTGCAGTTGGTGTGGTACAGTCTGCGTTTGAAACATTATCGAATAAGGATGTCTTTTCGTTGTTGGCATTGACGGCGGATGGTCCTTTGTTGGCAACGACAGATAATGGCAAGGCAATGTCAGATGATGATTTGATTTCTTATTTGCAAGGTATGTACATCTTGCCAAATGAATATCAGTTCCGTGTTGATGATGGTGAAAATTATCTGAACGTCTTTGCCGAAGTCTTTGGTTACGGTTTGATAAATTTGGAACGTGCAACAAAACCTGGAAAATCTGTTTATTTTTATGATGGTGACAGAATTGTATCTGCAAATGGTGATGCGTATTGGCGGGCGGCAACAAATACCGCTTTCCGTGCGTCTGGCGCGTTGAATTTACGCAGTGCGAAAATCAGTGCACCATTCTTTGATGTGCTGGAAAGCGCAGATGGAAAATTATCTGTGCCACGTATTTGGGAAAATGAATTTGCGTTTGGGGCGACTGATTCGCGTGGGCTGTATATGGGTGATGTATTGGGCGAATTAAAGACTGTACGTGATAATTCACAGACTGTTAAAATTGGAAGTCTTGATTTTTCAATCGCAACATCTGAACGTGCATATGATGATTATATGGGCGGTTTGGATAATCTAAGTTTGAAATATAATTTTGGTAATTGGAATTTTGGTGCGTCTTATCAGCGTTATTTGACAGACGGTGTGTCTCGTTTCAGTGGTTCGCAAAATCCAATTATGGGATTGGCGTCAAATGCAGTTGTGTCTGATGCAGAATATAATTATGGTCGCTTTGCATTTGGTGGTCGTGTATTTTCTGGGGCAATTACAGATGAAGGCCTGTTGGAAACAGACCCAACAATATCATCACAATATATGCCTGCAAAGCTTGGTTTGATGCAGGGGGCTGATTCTTATGTTGCCTTTAATGGTGACAGATTGTCGGTTAAGGCATCGTTTGGTGTGGCAAATGAATCTGATACATTGTTGGGTGCCTATTCTGATGGACTGCTAGACTTGGGGGCAGGGGATACAATATATACAGATATTGAAACGCGTTATAATTTATCTGATAAAATTGGTGTTATGGCACGTGCAACATTTGCACGCACAACTTCAGATGCGTCTGGTAATTTTATATTGGGGCTGACAGATATTGATTCAAATGCATTTGCGCTTGGTGCGAATATTGGAAGTTTTGAATTCAGCGTTTCACAACCATTGGCAATTACAGACGGTTCCTTGAAATACGCGTATGCAAAGTATGATGTTGATGATAATTCGCAGTTAAATATTGTTGATACACATGTGGCTGATTTGTCTTTACAGGCAGATAAGCGTGAAACAAGATTTATGGGAACTTATCGTCAAAAGCTGGGTGAGTATACAGATGGTGCATTTGGATTTATTTATCGTGCAAATCCAAATCATACAGACAAGTTCGGCAATGAATCTGTATTTATGTTAAAAATGACCCACAAACTAGGAATATAGTTTGTGGGTGTTGGTTCTTGACAAAATAACTTTTGTATCAAATAATAATCCAATTATAATATTACATAAGGTAAAAGAATGAAGCAGGATAGAATAAACGTATTATATGTTGTTGTTGATTATGTCAAAGATTTGTTCGCTGGCAGGGCTGTTGTAACAGAGAAACGTGATATTAATATGGATGCTATGGCATTAAAGTATTTATCAGCTGGTAATATTTTTTATACAAATGCGCGTAATGGTCGCGAATATTTATATTGTTTTGTGTCAGATAAAGCAAATATAAGTGTGGCAAGACATATTTTGCGTGCGAATAATATAAACCCAAATTTGCATGTTAGTCGTTATTATCGTACACCTATGTTTGTATTGCGAACACCTGTCAAAGCAATCGCGGAAAATGATAAATCGCAAAGATTTGCGGATAAGTTGATGGTGGAACGCAAAAATACAATTCTGTCCAAGGGGATAGAAGATTATGTTGCGCAGATAAAACAAAATATCAAATAAAAAACCGGCATTGCCGGTTTTTTATTTCTTAAAATATTCTTTCTTTTGCTGTTGAGATACATTGTACATTTTATCAAATAATTTGGACGCATCGTTTTGTGTTATTTCGTTACCTGATTTTATCGTGGTTATTTCTGCGCCATTTAACAAAACGAGGCGTTTAGGTAACAGATTTTTATCGCAATCAATATAATATTTTGAATCATCTATGCTTTTACCAACGCATTTGCCATTTTCAACAGCGATATAGGCATTTGCTTTTAATGATTCGCATGTTGGTTGATTTTTGTATACTATTTCGCCATTGGTCAGTGTTTCATCTGCATCCGATAAAACACCATGGCAGTATAGATTTACATACTCGCCATTAACCATGATCTGGGTTCCAGTCTTGTTTGTTTTGCGTTTGCCGAAACAGTCTCCTGTTTCGCCCAGTACGTTTGTGTCATAATCTGTATTTGTTTTTTGGGCAATACTGTTTTTACCAATCAGTTCCGGTTGTGTTGATTGTGTTTTTAATGCATTTGGACAGATGTATTTCATGCCACGACATTTACCATTTGTATCCCACATTTCGGAATCAAACCCTGCGCCCATTGTAGTATAGCATTTAGTTGTGTCATATTTGCATACAGTTGCCTGATTCCACCAGTCAGCAGCATCTGCCGTGGCGGTTAAACATACAATTGATAAAATTGTAAATATCATATTCTTTTTCATCTTTTATTCCCTTTTTAGTTATTCGCTTTACTTGCATAATCCTATGTGTTTTAAAGAATCAAGATTATCTTCTACTTTTTTCAATATTGCATCGGTTTTAAGCCATTCTATGTAATCGGATTCGCAATTATCGTCACACTCCTGTGAGGAGTCCCATGTATGTCCAAGTTTTTCGCACTTTTCTTGTAGTGTATTGCCTAGGTAAATGCAACAGAAGGTTTGGCTAGATTCTGCCTCTGGGTGTTTAGCATAAAAATTGGCATTTACTGTCACCCATTCTGGGCATTTCTCTTCAAGCGGGTATGGACAATCAGATTTCCATATTTTTTCTAAATCAGCACACCAGCCCCATTGATCGCTAGCGGCTGTTTTCGAATAAAAATCAGAACTAATTAATTTTTCTTCTTTTTTGCTGTTGCTAAATGGATATATGTTCCATATACCTGTTTGGCGTTCACATTCCTTGGCCAGTTCGTTTGCCATATCTATTTTAAATTGGTTCATAACTGTACTTATATCTTGACGTACAGGACTTGGGATGTCTCCGCTTTCTGATGGGCGAACACATGTCTGTTTGGCGTATTCAATTAATTTATAATAAATAGATGATGTTGTTGGTTTGTTCCCCATGGCGTCTGATTCATTGCCTGGTGAATATGTGCGACAACCATAAGGATAGCTGTGTTCTGTGTCGTTGTTGGGGACAGCACATAATTCTGTTAGATGTTTTTCCAATATTGTCTGGCATTCTTGGGCGATTTGTTGGTCGACGATTTTATGCATTGTTTGTACCAATGCATTTAAGCCGCCATATACATTGCTGCACGCGTCCAGTTTTTCTTGGCACATCTTTTCAGATAATTCCAAGCGTGCCCCCAGTAACAATGCTTCATCTGTATTACTAAAGTCTTTTAATGATTTGTTTTGTTCGTCATAACATTTGTTTACAACGTCCATACATTCGTCTTTTACCTTGCGTATTTTGTCTTGTTGACCTTGGTGAATTTCTGTTATTGCTTGACGCAGGAATTCGTCCCATACATCATCAGATATATCGCGACATGTGTCCAACCCGCGTTTTGCAAAATCACGCATTTCACGCAGGCGAAGAATAGTCATACGATTTGCCTGATTTATAAGCAAGTCGCCATCCATTGATGTCATGTCATTTAATTCAAAAAATCTAGATGAATAAATTGGTTCCCCTGTTTCATAGTTTAAATATAATCCTGTTACATCCAAACAGTGTACATAATCTGCCCCGCATGCGTGATTTTCTGTGATGTCTTTGCGAACCTGGGCAATACAATCATTAATAGATGAGCTGTTATGATAGTTATAATTTTCAAGTCTTTTGTCGCCAAGTTCAAATTTCGTGTCGCGGACAGATGTGTTTGCAAGTGTTTGTTTTTTGTCCAGTGTATTTACCAATAGTGAACAGTCGTTTTCAATATACATACCGTATGCGGATACAACCATTGTTCTGGTCGCAGTATTTGAACATTCTTCTTTTACCATTTCAACGCATTGTGCATGAACGGCGTTGTATAACGCTTCGCCCGTTAGATTGGCGATAATTGTTCCGCCAGCCAAACTTGATGTGTTCCAAATAGAGCTGATGTCGCCAGCAATATCCAAAGTGCCTTGGGTGGATAGAGATTGTTTTTTTGTGTTTGATAATACATCACTAATTCCGTTTAGTGTCTTGGCGCTTGTTGATTTATCTTTGGCAGCAGCTTGTGCAATTTCGCCTTCGCTGGCACTGACCATTGCGTTTACTTCTTGGGCTGTTTTATCGACAACTTCTAGGTTTAGGGATTTAAAGTCTTCTAATTGTGAAGCTGTTTGTGCCAATGCGCGTTCGCGTGATTGTATTTCATTAAGCTTTGATGAACATATGCATCTGCGATATGTGTCGTCAAGTGTGCCGCAAAACTGATCCATACATGTAAAGTATGCTTCACGACAAGATGTATAGCCTGTGCCCATATTACTGGTTGTATCAATCACAGCAGATCGGGCAACAACCGGTTTTTTTACGGCGTTATAGTTTGTCGTTGTTTTGGTGCGTGAAATCAATTTAGTTTGATTTTGTTTGTTGTCTGATGCGGGGTGATTGGTTGAACGTGCTGTGCGTGAAGATACGGCATTGTTTTTGTCAGTACGACTGGTAACAGTGTTTGTGCGACTGGATGCAGAACGTGCGATAGAAGTATTTGAGCGAATGTCTGATTGTGCTTTGTTCCGTGTAATACTGTTTTGACCACGAACAGCTGCGTCGGCAACGCCAACGCCAACGCATAACAACAGTGTGAAGATGTATAGTATCCTTCTCTTCATTATATTTCTATATATTTTATCAGAATATTGTTTTTTAGACAAATAAAAAAACCGCATTTCGCGGTTCATTTTTTATTTTCTTGTTATGCGTTTTCTGTGGCAGGTTTATTACGTTCAACAAATGTTATGCGTCCCTTGTCCAGATCGTATGGTGTCATTTCAACACGAACAGTTTCGCCAACATTAACCCATATGCGTAACTTGCGCATTTTACCAGATACAGTCGCCAAAATTTCATGACCGTTTTCCAATCTTACACGAAACATTGTGTTCGGTAATTTATCTTCAACAGTACCAGTAAAAACAATTACATCGTCTTTTGCCATAAAATAATCCTTAAATTTTGTCCGACATATATGATATTTTGTCATAGACGAAAAATCAAGATGTTTTTATATGCTTGCACTGTTGGGTTTTATTTGATAGAATAAATCATAATTTATGTAGGATGGAATCATATGAATTTACGACTGTTTACTGTTTTGATGACTTTAATTCCAGGAATAGCAGCGGGTGCTGTGCGTGGTGAAAATCCACGGGTTGGGGTTCAACGGGCACCAATGTCTGCAGGTGCCAGGGCGCCTGGTGTTACAAATAAAATAACTTCCGTTAAAACGGGTGGCGTACCCAAATCTGGGGTCGAGAAAGAGGTGGCGGCTGAAAACTCTGTCCAAGAAGTAGATAGTGTTGTTGGGGCTTCTAGTGTTGCAGAAGTTGTTGACGAGATTGAAGAAACAGCTGTTGTAAAAAGTGAAAGTTGTCGTGATGCGTATCGTGCATGTATGGATGAATTTTGCTTGCTTGATGAATCCGAAGGATACAGATGTGCGTGTTCTGATAATATAAATGCATCAAAGTCATTGATTCAAGAAATTCAAAAAATTCAAGCCGAAGCAGATAAACTGTACACCGAAGGGGTGGAGCGTGAAAATTTGGGTGCCAAGGCAAAACTGGTGTTCGGTGAAAGTGAAGCTGCCAAGAAAAGTTCGCGCGCATCTGGTTTGAGTTTTGCAGATTGGTTAAATGCAGGTTCTGACGAAGAAGAGTTAGGTGCAGATGAAGATATTGGCGATGGTTTGTATTCAATGGCGTCTGAATTCTGTGCCGCGGAATTAGAGGCGTGTGGCGACAAGGCAGATATGGAAGAAATGCTGTATTCGCGCCAGATTACATCAGACTGCAAGGCGTTTAGTTCGTACTTGGCAGATCAGAAATTAAATGTAGAAGCAAATAAACGTACTGCAGAATCTGCTGTGCGTCAGGCGCGTTTGGCAATGCTGGATACAACAAATAAATATAATCGTGGTGAATGTTTGCTGGCGTATCGTGCCTGTATCGCAGACAAGGGTGGTTGTGGAACGAATTTTGAAAACTGTTTGGATTCTGGATTGTTGACGCGTCGTGCGTATGCATGTGAAGGGGTTTTGGATCAGTGTTTGGCTGTACGTGATGATGTATTAAAAGACTGGGAGGCTGAATCAGAAAGTATCTTGGCAGATGCTGTGAAATTTGCAGATAAATATCGTCGTCAGACATGTTTGGCACAAATTCAACTGTGTTTAGAAGATGGCTGTTCAACATCAACAAATATTGCGTGTTTGTCTGATGTAAATGTTGCAGCGGGTGTATGTCCAATTATCGATGAATGTAATGATATTATCCCAGGGCTAAAAGCAGTGGTAAATGATAAATTGGGATATTTGCGTACTCGTTTCTGTCAGAATGATGTTGATGCGTGTTTGCGTGATAAATGTGGTGAAAACTTTACTGCGCCAGAATGTGTCGGCAAAACACCAAATCAAATTGTTGAACTGTGTCCGCAGGATATGTTCCCAT
>JAZOUE010000085.1:0-2102 GCA_045658045.1 Candidatus Enterousia sp. | reverse complement strand
CATATCTGTCAAAATCAGCATCTTGCCCTGCCCTGCGTGTGGCAAAACCGTATTTGTTGCAGCACTTTTTAACGGATGATTGAATTCAACAATCATACGATTCAGACTTTCTATATCTGTCGGACGCATTGCCATTGAACGCACTGTATCCAGCGACATTGTCTGAACAGGTGCAATTGGTGGAACAATCGTGTTCTGGGAACGTGACGCAGGTGTCGCAGAAGATTCTTGTGCAACCGTCGGTGCTTTAGGTGGCAAAACCGTCGGGGTTTCTGCCAACTCCCACTGAACACCAGACAAAACTAAATCGCGCAATACGTCACAAGACATTTTGTTTTCCCTTGATTTTTTCAACATTTTATTATAAAATATAACACGAGCAACAAAAACTCAAGGGAGTATTTTCATGAAAATTAAAAATCTTGCTTTATTGGCTGGCGTTGCAGGCTTGTTGGCTGCTTGCGGTGGCTGCATTGTTGAACCTGCAGACCTGAACGATCAACGTGTATTCTTTGATTTTAACTCTGCTGAAATCACAGAAGATGCTAAAAACAACTTGTTGGGTCAGGCATTGTATATGAAAAACCACGAAGATGTTAAAATCCAAATCGCTGGTAACTGCGACGAACGTGGTTCAACAGAATACAACTTGGCATTGGGCGCCCGTCGTGCAAACGCTGCAAAATCAGTTATCGTAAATGACGGTATTGACGCAAAACGTATCTCTACTATCTCTTATGGTAAAGAACGCCCATTGGTAAAGGGTACAGGCGAAAAAGTCTGGAAAATGAACCGTAATGCAACAACAACTGTAAAATAATTCAGTTGGCGTGAAATTTAACACCCCGTTTGGGGTGTTTTTTTGTTGACTTTTATTATTATTGACAAAGTATATTTTTGTGCTATATAATAACACTATGTCAAAAATTGAAAATGTTTTTAATAATATCTCGGACCGATTTCTGCCGATTGGCGGATTTGTACGCAATTTAAAATATGCAATGGTATTCAAAACAACGCATTGGTGTTGGTATAACTGCCCACACTGTTGCGAAAGTGCCGGCCCAGACAGACCACGCGAATTTATACCAGAAAAAATTATTAAATACTATGTAAATCAGGCAAACAACGACCAACGCTTTGATAAATCTGTCGTTCTGACAGGTGGTGAAATAATGGCATCTTATAAATTTGGCCCAAAAAACTATGTGCCAAATATTATGAAACATATAATGGATTCTGGTGCAAGACTGGACATAAAAACAAATGGCGCATGGGTGCGAACAAACCTAAAAAAGCAAATTATCAACGATATTGAACAATTGGCACAACAATATCAACAAGGCCTGTCTCTGTTCCAAATATCCCTGTCCATGGACACATATCATAAAAACGCAATCGAAAATAACCATGAAATTATTCGCGAACTGGCGAAATTAAAAAACACAAAAATACCGGTACATATATCAGGATTTAATGACCAAACAGATGTTATGAATCAATTTATAGAAACCTTGAAACAAGACAAAGATTTAAAGCTAGAATTTTTTGATATGATGTCTGGAAATTCTAGCCCCACCCCTGTAATTGTAATAAATAACCTGTCTGTTTTACTGCAACCATCTACAAATGCACAATTGTTCAACGGTGGACGCGCTGCAAACCTATCAAACGCAAAACAAATAGAATACCCGCAATTTAGTTTCGTTACAAATGACGGACGTATGCTGATGGCATTTGATACAATGGGTTATGTTACGTTGGGCGAAAATTCTGGACGCAAAATCCGCACAAAATGGATAACCCCAGACGGAACACCGCGACCACTGGCAGATATAAAACGCGATTTGATAAAAAACGCACAATTTGAAGAAATTCGCCAAATTTTAATTGATACAAAAAAAATATTTACAAAATAGCACAAAAACACCGGCAAACACCGGTATTTTTTTAATAATTTATTATATTCGCGTTTACCACAAAAAAAGCCGGCATTTGCCGGCCTTTTTTAACACTTTTATTTTGTTATTTTTTCAACCAATTCAAACAACTGTGTTCTTGTCGCAAAAGATAATATTATCTGCCCTGACCCGCCACGACGT
>JAZOUE010000084.1:0-2897 GCA_045658045.1 Candidatus Enterousia sp. | reverse complement strand
TATTTTTGGGGATAAATATTTGCGAAATCATAGATGTAACTTTGCTGTTGCTGATTCCTGTTTCGCGTGGAAAACTGTCTTCGGTGATGTTTGGGCGGTCTGGCGCCGGTGTTCCCGCAGTTGCACCACCGGTTGCCGGTGCAGAACCACCGCCTGATCCGGCACATGCCGTCAACGCCAACACAGATGTCAATATCAGAAATCTTTTCATGCCTTTCCCCTTTGTTTTTTTGTGATTATAATCACGCGCATAAATAAAAACAATTGTTTTTTATTGAATTTGTTGAAGTTATATGTATAAAATCATATTGATTACAAGGGAGTGTTACATGAACATCTTGGTTACTGGCGCGACGGGGTTTATTGCGTCGCATACAATCGTTGAATTACAGCAATCTGGGCATAATATTATCGGTATTGACAATCTGTCTAATTCTGTTGCAGAAAATGTGGATAAAATCGCACAAATAACAGGAATTAAAATAGACTTTCATCAAGCGGATATATGCGACTATGACGCATTAAAATCAGCATTGGCTGGCAGGCAGATTGATTGCTGTATTCACTTTGCGGGGTTAAAAGCTGTGGGCGAATCAGTATCAAAACCATTGGAATATTACGAGAATAATATTGGTGGTACCTTGACTTTGTTAAAAGTATTAAAAGAAATCGGTTGTTATAACCTTATCTTTTCGTCCAGTGCAACTGTTTATGGTACTCCTAAATTTGTTCCAATAACCGAAGACTGTCCAAAAGGTGTTTGCACAAATCCGTATGGCTGGACCAAGTCTATGATAGAGCAGATGTTGCAAGACTTACAAAATGCTGAACCAAAGTGGAATATTGTGATATTGCGTTACTTTAACCCAATTGGCGCGCACCCCAGCGGCATAATTGGCGAAACGCCAAACGGTGTGCCAAATAACTTGATGCCATATATAACTCAGGTTGCGCATGGTATTCGTGAAAAACTGTTTGTATATGGCGATGATTATGATACTCCAGATGGCACAGGTGTTCGCGATTATATTCATGTTGTTGACTTGGCGCGCGGTCATGTTCACGCATTAAATGCAATCAACGATAATTGTGGTGCTGTTGTATTTAATCTGGGAACAGGACATGGTTATTCTGTGCTGGATGTTATAAAAACATTTGAATCTGTCAATGGTATAAAGATTCCATATGAAATAGTTGCCAGACGTTCAGGCGATGTTGCGTCTTGCTATGCGAACCCTGCCAAGGCAGAACAGGTCTTGGGCTGGCGTGCAGAAAAAACATTGGAAGATATGTGTCGTGATTCATGGAACTACCAACAAAAAAATTAAAAGTTTCTCAATTCAAGGAATTATTTCTTGCAAATATTTGGCATAAAAAACACCGTCCGAATGGGCGGTTTTTAATTGATTTTATGTGTATGTATGATATTGTTTGTACGGAATAGAAAAGGGGGCCATTATGGTTTTAGGTTTACGTGCCAGGGCAAATGCAGCGAAAAAAGGCAGATGTAAAAATCTCATTGCTGTTTTGGAAGAACCCAGCGACCCAAAAAACATCGGTGCAGTTATCAGAAACATCAATGCGCTGGGGGTTGAAAAACTGTATATTATTGACCCAAATCATATTATTCCGACTGCGTGGGACGCAATGCAGAATAACAGAACATTGGTAAAATCATCTGTTGGTTCTATTAAATGGACTTTTGTGAAAAAGTTTCAATCTACTCAGGAATGTCTGGACCATTTGGCAAAAAATAAATATGTTTCTGTGGTTACATCGCCACATATCAAGGGCAAGGCAAATGTCGTCTTGCAACACGGCGATTTTACACAAAAGCGTTTGGCGGTTTGGTTTGGCAACGAAGCGCGCGGTATAAGTGATTTGGCTGTTGAACATGCAACTGCATGCGTCAGTATTGAAATGTGCGGTATTGTTGAAAGTTTTAACTTGGCTGTATCTACTGGGATTGTTTTGTATGAAATAACCAAGCAAAGACGCGCATATCAAAACACACATACGCGCGGTCGTAAAAAAGACCCATCTGTCTGCCTAGAATAATTATAAAACCGCCAAATCGGCGGTTGTTTTATATGTGTTTTAATATCCTTTGTATATTTTGGCGCGCGTTGCGATATTTTGTGCGTGTTGTATCATCTTTGTCCATCAGTGGTTGATTTTCAGATGTGTTATCAGATACAATGATGCGCCATCGCCAGACGAAACATTTCTTGAATCAAAAAGAAATCGCCAACAGTTATACCTTTCTGTGTGTAAACCAAAATTATGACAGGGACAATCAGCATAAAATGGTGAAAAAACCAACCCAGTTTTAACCAGTTCAAGGCATGCTTTACAGAAATGTCGCTGAATTTTTTTGTCATCTGTGAAATTATACCAAGTCTTGGGAATGTTTGCAAGGTTGTATAAATAAGCGTGGTTGACTTTCTGTGTGCATTGGGTCATAATTCGTTCGGAAAATACAAAGTAGATATAGTTATGGCAAAAGAAAAGTTATCAAAAGAATTAAAAAACAAGCTGTTGCGCAATATGTTTGTTGTGAATTACAAACGTATGTGGCCGTATGTAAAACCATATTGGTTTCGTGGTGTTATGTCGTTGGTCTTGGCGATACCTGTGGGGTCATTGGATGCGGTGATTGCATTGTCTTTAAAACCATATATGGATTTGGTTATGGTTGAAAAATCTGTCCAAACTGCATGGTATATTCCCTTGGCGATAATTTTATTTACATCAGTTCAGGGCATTTTAACTTATTTATCAAATTATTTGAACGCATGGTCTGGTAATAAGATTACGAATGCGCTGAAACTGGATTTGTATAAAAAGATGCTGTTTTTTGAAACAGAGTTTTTTAACAAAAGAAATTCTGGTGATGT
>JAZOUE010000083.1:0-9507 GCA_045658045.1 Candidatus Enterousia sp. | reverse complement strand
CAACAAAAAAACCCAGAAATCTGGGCAAAACTCGAATTTGCTGTTGGGCTTGCTCTTATGGTTAACAGTCCGTTGTTCTACCGACTGAACTATGCCCGAATAGCGAACAGAATAATATATCAAAAAGTCGCAGAAGTCAAGACTTTTTTCAAAAATGCGTAAATTGCGGAAATCTGCAAAAAATCCTGTGTATTTTGGCCCCCTGTGTAGCGTGTGTGTAAAACATTTTTTAGTGCATTTTTGAGCTATTTTCGTCCATTCGTTTCGCAGACTGTTTGGTTGCTGGTATTGCCATAACCAACAACAATAATGGTGATACAATTATGATTTATACGAATTGGTGTTAATATAAATCAGGCTAAAAATGATTTCTAGACCTAATTCAGAGAATGATTCATATGAGTGATTATACGAGCAAATTTATCTAGACGCATCTTTACTATTAAGTTTTTGTGCGCGGATAGAATCTTGACGTTGTGCTTTTTCGTGTTCGAGGCGTATTTGTTCAAGATCTTTTTGATATTTTTCCCATGTTTCTTTAGTATGTGAAAAAATAGAAGTTTCCGGTTGAATCCCATAGTACAATGCCTGATCATCATTATTGGATTCAGCGATTGTATTGTCTGTTTCTGTGGTGACGGGTTGCAGATTGTATTGAATCGCGGCAACTTTCTTTACCGAAACTGCTTCTTGTACCGGCTTGTCTTTTTTTTCTGCGCACGCAGTCAGCACACACATGGTCATCAGAATTAATATCGAGGCTTTTTTATTAAAATTGTATTTATTATCTCTCATATTATGTCCTTTTCTATTATTATAGCACAAAATCAACAGTTGTCAACATGAAGTGTGTAAACTTTTGTTTAAGAGCCAAGTATAGTGTTAAATTTATTCGCACAAAATATTACATCAAGCGGCATACACCCTGCGATACACCATTTGAATTTAACATCAAAGAATAGCCTTTGGCGCACACTGTCGCAGCACAAGAACACATTATACCATTTGCGCATTGAAGGGTTCTGCGACCAGTTGTTACATATCGTCCGCTTTGTGCATTCGCGGGCAAATCTGATTTTGCGCACTCGCTGCCGATTCTGCGGCTTTGAGCAGATACAGCATTATTCGACACAGAAACAGTATTTGGCACACATGTTGCATCGGTTTTTGTACCGTCTATTATATTCAGATGCTGACCTGCAGGGCAATCGCGTTTATAGCACCAGCCTTGTGAGCTGCCATCAGAATTTACAACCAGATAGTACCCTTTCTCGCATGATGTTGCCGCGCAAGAGCATGGTTCGTTGCCACATAATAACATTTTTAGACCAGAAGCTATGTAATGCCCAGATGTTGCATGTATCGGCAAATCATTATAAAGACATTCCCCGCGTATTTTACGCACATAATCGCCCCAAACCCCAACAAATGGTGTGTTAACCGCTTGGTCAAAGCCGTCTTGAGATATTTTACCACGATTTCCTTTGTACTTGTCACCCCATGCAATACTATCATCTTTTCTACTTTGTCCGTTGTTCGAATTGTCATCAGAATCGTCTTGGTCATCGCCGGCGTCAGGGGAGTTATCAGAATCGTCTTGTTCATCGCCGGTGTCAGGGGAGTTATCAGAATCGTCTTGGTCATCGCCGGCATCAGGGGAGTTATCAGAATCATTGCCTTCAGAATCAGCAGGGTTATCTGTTTTTTTGCCATCGTTTGCAAGCATTTTACTTTTTAATTCCTGTATTGCCCGTTTCATTTCATCATTCATAGGTACACCAAAATTATGTATACCAGGTGTGCCGGGGACTTTGAAATAAAGTACATCAGAAGACGAGCCGATAAGATTATAGCCAGAATTATGAAGCCCAACAACAATATTGTTGTTTGCTAAAATAGCGCTGCCGGAATCTCCTTGCCAACCTTCGCATGTGTGTTCAAACGAACGGCCGTCATTTCGTTTTATCTCGCAATCTGGCATATTTTTCAAATTATAAACATCATTGATATATTCAGCATAAAAATTTCTTTGTCCTTTTTGTATCATTTGATTGTCATAATAGTTTACAAAATCAGATATTTTAAATTTTTGCAAATCGCCAGTTACTTCATTTAAATTAACCCCGTAAGCTGCTACGTCTGTTTCTGCTTTTTCTCTTGAAATGCCGAAATGCCAAATTAAAAAGTTTTTGTATATATTTTTTAAATTTGTAATATCGTTATTTGACAAAACTCTCAGACCACCAAAACCAGAACGTTGCAGTCTCGTAGTATCTTTTAGTGTTGTTCCTATATCAAAAAACGCGTGTTCAAAATTTTCATAAACATCGTCAATTTCTATGATAGCCCAATCCTTACCGGAACGAAGATGTTTTTCTTTGTTAAATGCACAGGTTGAGCGCAATTTATTTGTTTCGCTGATGTTGTTATTTAATTCGTTCATCCCGCCAGTTTTTACCAATCTTGCAGAAAATAATTTATCATCACTTGTATGTACATTAATGCTTTGACAGCATCCTATAACATGTTTATTTGTTAAAACATGTTTTTTGGTAATAAACTGTCCTGTACCGATACCGTTACAAGCTTCAATTCGTACATATTTTTTATATGGTTCGGTATTCCACTCTACTACTCTTCTTTGGTCAATATTACCTGATTTGCCTGTTGAGCCAACGCCGCACAATGCAATGTGTGGAAAAATAAGTAACAACAAAATGGCGACAAAGCGTTTCATTATAGTGTAACCTCGCACATTTCGGCGTAGCCTATTAATTTTTTCGTTAGTGTTATTAGCGAAACGCCCAGAATTGTTTCAATACCACCTGTAATAACATTTGCGCCAGCCGCGACATTAGACACTGTATTAAGTGTTTTTTCTTTTTGTTTGCCCTTGTCGGAATTGTCCAGCCTTATAGCGTTTGTATTTGCTGCGATACTGGTTCCTATACCAACCGCCCCGATTGATGCTCCTGCGATACTGGTTCCCATAACCGCCTTCATACGATTTTCAATTTTTGTAATATCGTCTTCTGAAATTTTACCACAGTTATCTATTGTTATCCTAAAAGACTGCATAGCAAGATTTTCAATTGGATTGACACCAAAAGCGACAGCTTTGTTATAAGCCTTGTTGAATTCTAAAACTGCGGCATTGCATGCAGATATCTGTTGAACTAAATCAGATTGATTTTTATTAAGCCCAGAAATAACAGCAGACGCAACATTTGTTCCAACAGTTCCAGCCAAAAGACTTGTACGCCAGTTTCCGAGATTCTTGGATTTTTTTAATTTTTCTTCATATTGCGACTTTAGAGTCATAAATTCTGATACTTTGCTAGCGTTATCTACTATCGTCATTTCTATTAAGATAGGCAATATAACATTAAAAAAATCTTCATCGGTCATCGATTCTACTTTGTCTGGGTCACACCCACCGATACTGCAGAGAGTTTTGCCCATTTCTTCAAGTTGCTGATCTAGCTCTTCTTTTTTTAAACCCGCGTACATCGCGCCACCAGCAGTCACCGCACCAATCGCAGTTATCATCGCATTAGTCTTGGAAACCCCAGAAACTTGAGATATACGATCAGATATTCCACCACAAAATTGCTGTACTGTTGCATAAACTTCGTACAGTTCTGACAATGCGTCGCCTGTATCGTCTGCGTGCATTACAGATGGCCACAGCAATAATGCTATCAATAACAATCGCTTTATAACGAACAATAAAAACTCCTCTCGATACAAACCTTAGCAAAAAAACTGTATAGCGTTCAATAAAAATATACAGCAAAAGTATGTGGTAAAACAAAAGTCTATAATGCTAAATATATGGGAAAAGACCAGTTTGTTCTTTGTATAGAATTGTGGCGTTTGTTTTTGAGCTCTTTGACATGATATTCAAAGATTTTGGCGTATTCTGATATGCAGATATGTATTGCAATAATATTGTCGCAAGTCTTATGGGATATAGATTTTTTACAGTTATGGTATTTAATTTTATTGATTTTTATGATATAATTCCCACCAAGAAAGGAGATAAACAAATGAATCCAGTTATTGGCGAATTATTAGGCTATGCGTGTGGGTTGTGTACGACTTTTACTTTTTTGCCCCAGACAATAAAATCAATCAGAACGCGAAATGTATCGGGATTGTCTTGGATGACATATACAATATATTGTATTGGTTGTGCGTTATGGATATTGTATGGTGTATATTTGAAATCGTTGCAGATAATATTGTTTGACGGAATCGCATTACTGTTTGGCAGTATTATATTGTACTTGATTGTAACAAATAAAAAATCAAAGAAATGAAGCGGCATTTTTTATTTTTTAGACACAGCGACGTTCCATAGATACTGCAAAAATTGCATTAAATAATCCAAATCTTGAAATTATAACAGATGAACGACTGATTGAAACTGCGTTTGGTTTTTGGTATGACGAAAATCATCCAAACCAGCAAAGGATTATAAATAATTTTAATCGCATAAAATCTTGCTTTGATTATATCGTTGAAAACGATACACATAACAGCGTTGCAATTGCTTCGCATGGCGGTGTGACGCGTGCGCTATGCTGGTGTTGTGGACACAAAGTTGATAGGGATGTCAAGACTGCCAACTGTTTTCATTTTGTGCTGGATGATGGCAAATGGCAATTCATAGAAGAATTTGAGCCAGAAATAATGCAAAAATATTGACTTGGTTGGATTGTGTGGTATATATTCACATAATAAAACCAAGAGATTGTAATATGAAAAAAAATACAGATTTGGGCAGGGTTATTACCGCAATGGTTACACCATTTAAAGACGGGTATCATAACTATGTTGATTATCGTGGTGCAATGAAATTAGCCAATCATTTATTAAGAAATGGTACAGATACTTTGTTGTTGACTGGTTCTACGGGTGAAGCGGCACAAATGACCGAATCCGAGAAAAGACAACTAATAAATGCTGTTCACGATAATATTCCAAGTAATGCCAAAATAATGGTTTCAACAGGCGACACAAATACAAATCGTGTTATTGAAAAGTCTAAAAATGCTTTTAATCAAGGGGCGGATGCTGTCTTGGTCAGTGTGCCTGAATATATCAAACCACCACAAAAAGATTTGTACGAACACTTTTCAAAAGTTGCAAAATCTGTTTCTGGGCGTGCTGTGTTTGTCTATAATATCCCTGGTCGCACAGGCACAGAAATTTTGCCAGAAACTGTGGCAAAGTTGGCGCACGACCATCCAAATATCGTTGGAATTAAACAGAGTATGCCCGACTTAGACAAGGTCAGCGAAATGCGTATGATGTGTCCTGCGGAATTTCAAATTTATTCTGGTGATGACAGTTTGACTTTGCCTATGTTGTCTTTGGGTGCCAAGGGTGTAATTAGTGTCGCATCACACCTGCAAGGGCAGTTGATAAATGATATGATAAAGGCATTTAACACAAATCCGAAAAAGGCGGCTGAAATACATCAATTATTGTTCCCACTATTCAAAGCGCTGTTTTCAACAACGAATCCGATTCCAATTAAACAGGCTTTGTACCATCAGGGGTTGATTGATTCGCCGGTTTTGCGTACATTGGGAACAATGACAGAAACAGATAAAGAAAAACTGCATTCTGTATTACAAAGTTTTGAAGAACAAAAAACATTGTTCTTGTCCAAGACGCAAGGCAGAACCAAATAAAACAAACCGCCCAAATGGGCGGTTTTTAATTGTTTTCTTGGTCCATGTATCTGCGGACAATATTTTCGTCAAAAAACTGTAAACGACCACTGGGCAGCATCAGCATTCTATCAATACCCAAGTGCTGCAAGAATTCTAAATCATGGCTGACAATTACCAATGTGCCACCATATTCTGAAAAACTTTTTGCGATTGTTTTCTTGGTCGCAACGTCCAAGTGATTTGTTGGTTCGTCCAGTAACAAAACATTTGCACCACTTAAACACAATTTGGCCAGTTCAAGACGACTGCGTTCGCCAGGCGACATAGTTTTTACTGTTTGGTTTACCTTGTCGCCGACGAAATTAAAATGCCCCAATACAGAACGCAACTTTGATGTGCTGATATTTGTAATGCTGGCTGCGTTTTCCAGTATTGTTATATCTGGAGTCAGTGTTTCGTACTCTTGTGCATAGTAACCCAAATCAGTCTTTTTACCGATACGAATAATGCCGTCGCATGGTGTCAGAATATCATATATCAGTTTTAACAATGTTGATTTTCCAGCACCATTTTCCCCAACAATTAAAAACTTTTCACCGCGGTTCAAAGAAAAAGTCAGATTCTTGATAACTTTTTTATTTGGTGTATATGAAAAGTTTAATTTTTCAACTGTAATTGGCAAAATATCTTCTTCGCGATTAGGTGTCAGTTCTAAATCAATATCTTTTTTTTCTTGTGGTGCAGCAACCAGATTTTTTAATTTCTTTTCCAGTAATTTTTCACGGCTTTGTGCTTGCTTTGCTAATTTTCCGGATTTGCCACGTTGTTTATCAATAAAAGACTGAATACGGTTTATTTCGCGCATCTGTTTTTGTAACTGTTTTTCCAGACTTTCGTTTGTTTCTGCCAAAGTCCGCAAAAAGCGTTGATAACCAAAACCGTACAGTGTTCCGGTATGGGTCATTGTGTCTAAATACAGTGTTTTATCGGCGACCTTGGTTATAAATTCTTCGTCGTGCGAAATAAAGACAACGGACGCGTCTGTTGAAATCAAATATTCTGTCATCCAATCGCGACTGTTTGCGTCCAAGTGGTTTGTCGGTTCGTCCAAGAATAAAATGCTTGGGCGTGTATACAGGGTTCTGATAAAAGATATTTTTGATTTCTGACCGCCCGACAGTTCGCCCAGTTTTTTGTTCAGATTCTGACGATCAATCCCCATTTTATCAATCATTGCGTCCAGTTCAGATTCTGCGGAATAACCGTCCCAGTATTCGTATTCAGACTGACATGCGCCTAACTTTTGCAATAACTCTTCGGATTCATTACCATTGGCCATTTCGTTATAAATTTCTGCCATTCTTTGTTCAATGTCTGCCAATGGACGCCCAGAACGCAGAAAGTCGTACACAACAACATCATCAGGTAAATCCAATTCATCGACTGTCTGGGGCATCCAACCAATGCGTGGATTTTTTCCCATATAAAATTCACCGTTATCGCAATCGATTTGATTCAGTAATATTCTGAATAGCGTAGATTTCCCCGCGCCATTTAAACCGACAACGGCAACTTTTTCCCCGTCCTGAACAGAAAAGTTCAGGTTTTTAAATATTTCATTTCCATCAAAAGATTTATCAAGATTCTTTACAATTAACATTGTCTTGTTGCCTTTGGTCTAAAAAATAACACATAAAAAAATATGTCGCAAGGGATTTAAAAAACTAGACTTTTATATAGTCTTGAATTATACTGATAATCGTATCTAAAAAGCGTTGGAAAAGGGTTAAAAAATGAAACTGTTTGTAACGCGTGAATATTTTTCAGATGCAGAAAATAGAATTCGTGAACTTACTGCGGTGCTAGATAAGATTCGTGCTGAAAAAACTGCGGCATATACACAAGATACAAATTCATGGCATGACAACTTTGCATACGAACATTTAACGCGTGAAGAAAAACAGACAGAACGTCATTTGGCGGACTTGATTATAGAATTTCACAATATGCAAATTGCGCCATTGTCCGCAAATTTGAACCCAGATTGTGTTGGGATGTATTGTACGGTAACTGTTTCCCAAGAAAATCAAGACCTTGGTGCGATAACGCAAAATACTTTCAGTATTGTGCCACTTGGTGGCGAAGACATTTCAAATAAAATATATGCGTATAATATGCCGATTGTATTGCCGTTGATGGGGTTGTCTGTTGGTGGTCAGGCGAATGTTGTTATGCCATCTGGCGAATTGGAAATAACCGTACTGTCAATCAAACCATTTAACCCAAGGGGTGACAAATGATAAAAGAAATGTCTTTTTCTGCATATATAATACCTGTGCGTGACGGGCGTATTGCAATGTTGCGTTATGGCGAAAATGGTTATGGTTTTATTGGCGGTCGTTTGGACGATGGCGAAGATTTTAAAACTGCCTTGCGACGTGAATTGACCGAAGAATTGGGTACAGACGCAACAGCGTTAATGGACGATTTGATTGAAATTCCGGTGCCGTATTCGTTTCGTCACCAAAACCTCGAACGTGCAGAAAAGCGTGGCGCGTATGCCGAAGAGCATCATTTCTTTGTTGTGCATGTGCCGTCTGATATGGATTTGCAATTTTTTGAAATGCGTGACGAAGATATTTCTGTTGTTTGGTTGGACGCCAATGATTTGTTAAGTCCAGAAATTACACCCATGGCAGATATGCGTGAATTTTGTGCCACGCACATAGTGCCAAATTTGTCGTGCCGATTTTCTATGAGTTTGCAAAGCACCTATTACGATATGATAAAGTCTGGTGATAAAGATATAGAGTTGCGTTTGTATGATGAAAAGCGTCGCAAGATGCGTAATAACGATATTGTTTTATTTTATGATGCGCAAAATCCATCAGATTATATGAAATGCAAGATTGTTCGGTTGCACATTGCCAAAAATTTTGCAGATTTATCCACTAAAATCAGCTTTCCCAGAACAGGATTTTTAAGCCTTGATAAATTGATGACTGCGATTTCAAAGTTTTATGATGCAGATATGGAATCTGCGTATGGTGTTGTTGGAATTGAACTGGAAATAATCCTATAAATAACAGTTGGCTTTTAATTTTTTGTTGTTATAATCAGCCCGCAAAATAACAAGGGTTGGAAATGAGTAAGAAAATAATAACACTGGATTTAGACAATGTGATATTTGATATGACACCATTATATCAAGAGGCTTTCCGTCGTGCAAATGCGCCATATGTAAAGCCAACAAATTGGGATTTGTACAAGTCGTATGATAATATTACTGTAATTGAGAATTTATCAGAATTATTTGGTGATGATTTGCTGTATTCGATGCCGGTATTAGATAAAAAGATACATTATCTTTTAAATGATTTATTGGTGCGTCCGGATTTAGAGGTTTTATTTGTTACAGAACGCAAATACAAACAACCAGAAAAGACATTTAACCAATTGCGTCGTGCAGGTATTAAATGTTCGTTTAATCAGGTTTTTGATCAACATGGAAAAAAGTCTGATATTTTAAAAGACATTATCAAACCAGATATGCATTATGATGATGGGCCATTGGTTGTATCTGGATGTCTGGACAGGGGTGTCCCAGTTACAATGATAAGTAATAACAAAACATTGTATAATCATTATCTGCGTGACAGGGTTCAGCACTATAATTGTCTGCGTCGCGCATTAAAGGAAACAGGCGTATGCAATTCGGGGCGTGTCCGATAATATTCGAATAAAAAACCGCCTTTTGGCGGTCTTTTTATTGTGTAACTTGAACACCAAATCCTGCATCAAATGTGGGGCTGTTTTCAGAAGC
>JAZOUE010000082.1:0-6791 GCA_045658045.1 Candidatus Enterousia sp. | reverse complement strand
GCGTTTTAATATCATTCAGCGTGCTGGGGGCAACTAAATTCATACGCCCAGACCATTCACGCAACATATTTTCATATTCTTCAAATTTGACATTATTCTTCATAAAGAGTATTCTAGCATAATCATGAAGAAAATAGAAAGTTTATTTATTACATCTTGTTTATTTGCCACACTTGCTGTGACTGGGGTTGCAATCTGGGGCGCAATTAAACACAACACGCAAGAAAACCATACCGTAAACACACCTGTTACACAATTTGGTTCTTTTTTGGCAACACAACATGCAATTTATGCAAATGATTTTGATACTGCAAATAAATTGTCTGCACACCTGCAAGATACGCAATATGCAATTGTTCATAACACAAAGATTATTTCTGAATTCTTGGGTGGTTTCATGCCAATTGATGCGAAATTATTGCGTTCTGAAAAGACATTGCCTGCACAGTTTATTTACGATGCGTATTTGGTAAAAAACAACGACTGGAAGGAATTGCACAACCGCCATAAAAACGACGAAGCGGCGCTTATCGCGCCATTCAGAATTTGGTCAGCAATTGCAAACGATTGGCGAACAAATACTTTTAAGTTTATAGATAAATTACCAGTCAACGAATCTTGGCGCGAATTTGTACGCGGACAAATCTATGCAGAACTGGGTAAATACGATGATGCAGCAAAGCATTTTGAACTGGTAACCCCAGACTTTATGAATATCAACGACTATATTTATATTATGTCTTTTTATCTGTCGCACGATATGCAAGACAGGGCAGGGGATTTAAAAGAAAGATTTACTGCCAGACCTGCTGGAATGTTTTTAAAAGAATTTGACGATTTCCCAGACTGGTCTGTATTCAGCGGATACAATAACGCTTTGGCATTCAGCCTGATACAAAATGTATCACACACACAGATTTTAATGTATTCCGACATGGCGTTACTAATGATGCGTTTTGCAGAAATTACTGCGCCAGATTTTGCAAAAAATACAGATGCAATCAATTACTATATGGGACAGTTCTTTTATACAAACACCGGAAAATATCAGCAACACTTTGATAAAATCAACAAATCCAGCCCATATTATCCTTTTTCTGTATTACGCAGCGCAGAAAAAAATAACGATATGCAAAAATTGGAATCTATGCTAAAGCAATATCCATTATTTGTTCCTGCTGTAAACAAGGCTGTTGGTCATTATATCAAAATTGGCGACAAACGCGGCGCACTGCGTGTTGTAAATCGCGCGATAAAGAATAAATCTTTGAACGAAGCGGGCAGGGCGTTTTTCTTGAAATCGCGCGCCCAGATTTATTATTCTTTTGGCGACTATGACAAGGCACAAAAAGACATTCACGATGCGTCTGAAATATTGAATATAGACGCAGAAATTCTGGCGTTACAGGCAAAAATTTGGGCCGCACAAAATCGTGAAATTGAAAATGCATACAAATATGCAATGACACTTGTTACCAAAAACCCCAGCGATATTATGGCGTGGGACACATTGGGAACGGTTGTCTTGGTGCGCGAAGGTACAGATGCCGCACTGGAAATATATGAACGGGTTGGAAAAATATCACAAACTCATTCGCCGTTATATTTGCACCTTGGGGACATATATGAATCGATTGGCGACAAAGACAAAGCAATCAAATCATATATGCGTGCAATTGATTTATCTGATGATGGATTGATAGTTGTCCCTGAAATAGAAAGAAAAATAAGGAAACTAAAATGAAAGTAGCAATTATTGGGGCTGGTGCATGGGGTACTGCGCTGGCAATTACTGTGGCGCGTGGTGGTGCCGACACAATATTATGGTCATATGATGGTTTGCACAAAGAATTTGATGGTGTTGATATGCCACGCAATTTAGCCATCACAAAAGATATGGCAGACACAAAAGAAACAGATGCTTGGCTGATTGTTACACCGTCTGCATTCTTTCGCGAAACATTAAATAAGGCACGCGTACACTATAACGGCCAGCCTGTTATTATTTGCACCAAGGGGGCAGAATGTTCAACAGGACAGTTTATGTCTGAAATACTAAACGATGTATTACCAGAATGTGTTGATTTCGGTATTTTATCTGGTCCACAATTCGCAGCCGAGGTTGCGATGGGTTGCCCAACAGGTTCGACATTGGCAGGAACAGATGCTGCAATTGTTGCAGGGCAACAAGCACTAAACAAACTGTATCTTGAAATCACCAGCGATATTATCGGAACACAAATCTGTGGCGTCGGCAAAAACGCAGCCGCGCTTATCAGCGGATATAACTCGGTCGCTGCGCCCAGCGAAAACGAACGCGCAATGCTGTTCACGCGTGTATGGGGCGATGTTGTAAAAATCGGCATTGCATCTGGCGCACAGGCAATAACATTCTTGGGACTGTGCGGTTTGGGCGATTTAATACTGTCTGCAACCAGCCCAACCAGCCGTAATTATTCTGGCGGTATGGCAATTGCAAACGGAAACAAACCCGAAGGAACAGTCGAAGGTATTCATGCCCTGTGTGGCTTAATCGAACGCGCAAACGCGCTGGGGATAGATGTACCTGTTTTAAAAGAGATGAAAAACAAATTAAAAATATAAAAAAAACACCGGCATATGCCGGTATTTTTTTAACAATTTTAATTATCAATAAAAAGCCGGTATTTACCGGCTTTTTTTAAACTAAACACGCCAATGTTGCGCTGGTATTTTTTAACATAAACCAACCGATTCGATAATCTGTGGCATAAACAGTCAGCATAAACAGTGCCAAAATACCGATTACCATCAATACACTGTTACGTTTACCGCGCATACAATACAGCGATATATTATAAAACAAGAACAATATGTACATATCAACCAATAAACTTATTACCCAGATTGAAACACAGTTAAATGCCAGCGCATTTAACACCAGTATTACTGGATAAATAAAGAATACAGACGCCAATCCTTTTATCGCAATTTCCCAGTCGCGTTCGCCACCTGTTATTTCAGACACCAGCATCAGCAAACCACCCATAACAAACAATAAAGTTACAGCCAGTACCGGAACAATCATAATTGCAGTAAATATCGCACCCAATGTTATTGTTGCACCGCCCATCAATCTAATAGCCAACACTAAAATACCACCCAATAAACCGTACAAAAATGCCTTTAACATTGATTCTTCCAAATTACCATCAGCAACAATCTTGGTAAAATAGCGTTTTGGATTCACGATTATATTGCGGATTCGTTTAAATGCGTTTTTTAATTTTTTCTTCATATTTTTGCCCCCAATTTGATTATTTATATTTTTGCTTTATAATTACAAAAAATCAATGGAAAAAAGCGATGACAAAGATAGCAATTGTTGGACGCCCGAATACAGGAAAGTCTACTCTTTTTAACGCCCTGACAGGCACGCGCGATGCACTGGTTCATGACAGACCAGGGGTTACACGCGACATAATTTCAGGCACATTTTCAAACCGCCCATATACGCTGTATGACACAGCTGGCTTGGAAAACGCAAAATCTGGCATTGGTCTGGATTCGACTAATATGGCATTTGGCGCATTGACAGATGCAGATGCAATATTGTTTGTTGTTGATGGGCGTGTGGGGCTGACTAATCAGGATATAGACTGGGCAAAAATCATCAGACGCAAAACACGCGTTCCGGTGTTGCTGTTGATAAACAAAAGCGAATCGGAAAAGAGATTATCTAATATCCATGACTTTTATAAACTAGGCTTTGGTGAACCTGTATTGATTTCCGCAGAACACAAACGCGGGTTTGACGCAATTTATGAATTTACAGATAAAATCGCTGGATATAATAATACAAATGCAGAGTCTGTTGAAAAATCTACAGACAATCGTATAAAAATCGCTGTACTTGGTCAGCCGAATGTTGGCAAATCTACATTTGTAAACCGTGTTCTGGGCGAAAAAAGACAGATTGTAATGGACGCACCTGGGATTACACGCGATACTGTAAAAATCCCGACAACATTTTATGGTCGCGATATTGTATTAATGGATACAGCGGGACTTCGTCGGAAATCTGGCGTTACAGACGATGTTGAAACATTATCTGCATTAAAGTCTTTGGACGCGATTGAAAAAGCAGATGTCGTGATTTTGATGGTTGACGCAACCAAAAACATTGAAAATCAGGCACTGGGAATTGCAGCACGCGTTTATAACGCAGGAAAAATCCTGTGTGTTGCATTAAATAAATGGGACTTGGTTGAACCAGAACTGCGTGATGAAAAATTACTGAAACTAAAACATCAGTTTTCTAATTCTTTCCATCAGATTATCAAGCCAATGATATTGGCTGTATCTGCGGAAACAGGCACAGGTGTTCAAAATATGTTCCGTCGTATTTATGAACAATGGGATATTTCAATGGCACAGGCACCAACCAGTCTGGTCAACAGAATCGTTGAAAAACTGGTCGCAGACAGACAACCGCCATTATCGCGCCTGAAACGCCCAATGAAGATTAAATTTGCACGCCAAACAGGTCGTCATCCAATGAAGATAACCATAAATGTTGGTGGCGCATCTGATATTCCTGAATCTTATACACGATATCTGCGTCGTGGTTTAGCAACCGCATTAAAGTGGGAACACTTGCCAATTATAATTGAATACGACAAGGCGGAAAATCCATATGATTAAACACCGGTCTTTACCGGTGTTTTTTTATAAATCATAAATAAAAATTATGGTATAATATCACAGATTCAAGAGAGAGAATTTATGAAAAAAACAGCTGAAAATATTATTTCACTTAAAAACATCAACAAAAGCTTTCCGTTGGAACTGGGCGGTGAACAACAGGTTTTGTTCGATATAAACTTTACAATCAAGGCTGGTGAATTTGTCGCAATTATGGGGCCCAGTGGTTCTGGAAAATCAACATGTATGAATATTATTGGCGCGCTGGACACCGCCAGTTCTGGGGTTTATGAATTATATGGCCGTGATGTAACAGGACTGACACCAGACGAATTGGCAACTGTTAGAAACGAATATATCGGTTTCGTGTTTCAGCAGTTTAATCTGTTACCAAAGCGTAGCGTCTTGGACAATGTAATGTTGCCGTTGATGTATCGCGGTCTGCCAATGAATGAAAGAATTGACCGCGCACGCGAAATGTTAAAACGCGTGGATTTGGAAAACTTTGAAAGCTATCTGCCAACACAATTGTCCGGCGGTATGAAGCAACGTGTTGCAATTGCACGCGCCTTGGCAGGAAACCCAAAACTTATCTTAGCAGACGAACCAACAGGCGCATTGGACAGTAAGATGGGTAATGAAATTCTGCGTTTCTTTAAAAAGTTGAACGAAGATATGGGCATTACAATCGTTATGATTACCCATGAATTTGATATTGCAAAATACGCAAACAGGTTGATACATATTCGTGATGGTAAAATAAACTATGACGGAAAAATCCCAAAAGATGACAGCAAACTTTAATCAGGGCAGGGGGAAATATACATGACATTTAACGATATATTAAAAGAATCTTGGCTGTCAATCAGCGGTAATAAAATTCGTTCTTTCTTGACCGTTTTGGGAATTATTATCGGTGTTATGGCGGTTGTGATAATGGTCGCAGTGGGCGAAACTGTGCAAAAATCAATAACAGACCAATTTTCATCACTTGGCACAAATACAATTATGATTCGTGCAGGGGCGGCACAATCTGCCGGCGTCAGAACAGGAAACAGAAATACGCTGACAATCCAAGACGCTGAATTTATTGCGAAACTGCCCGATGTTATGGCTGTCAGCCCTGTTCAAAATGGGGCTGCACAGGCGATTTACGGAAATAAGAACTGGTCAACATCAATGGTTGGGGTTTACCCTGATTATACCACCGTTCAAAATATAGAAATGGAGCAAGGCACATTTTTTGATATGTCTGCTGTCAGAAATGCGTCAACATACGCAGTAATCGGCCCAGAAACAGCCGAAGAACTGGGGTTGCCAGAAAACCCAATTGGCGAAGTAATTCGTGTTCAAAATACACCTTTTGTTGTTATTGGCGTAACACGCGCCAAGGGCGATTCTGCAATGGGCAGTCAAGACGATATGATTATTATACCAATCACAACCCTAAAAAAACGCCTGCAGGGCAGTCGATTCCCAAATTCTGTAAATATGGTGGCATTAAAACTGTTTGCAGAATCTGATAATAATTTGGCAATTGAACAAATAACACTGCTGTTACGTCAAAGACACAGATTAAAAGACGATGCCGAAGACGATTTCCAAATAATGGATATGAAACAAGTTATGGAAACAATGAATACTGTTACTGGATATTTAAAGTTATTATTGATTGCGATTGCAGCGGTATCTTTGTTGGTTGGCGCGATTGGTATTATGAATATGATGCTGGTATCTGTTGCAGAACGCACACGCGAAATCGGCATTCGCAAGGCAATTGGTGCACGCGAACGTATGATAATTATTCAGTTCTTGTCTGAATCGGTCTTGATTTCATTTATCGGGTCAATGATTGGTCTGATAATAGGCGTTGGATTATCACAGGGTGTTGGACGATTTATACTGGGGTATAATGTACCGTTTAGTATATGGCCTGTTGTATTATCTGTATCTGTTGCAGTAATTGTTGGATTATCTTCGGGCGTTATGCCTGCGATGAAGGCTGCAAAACTAAATCCGATTGACAGTCTGCGACACGAATAAAAATCCCCCAAACGGGGGATTTTTATTTGAAATATTGCCTAAAAAAATATATAATATGCCTGTTG
>JAZOUE010000081.1:0-4646 GCA_045658045.1 Candidatus Enterousia sp. | reverse complement strand
AGATTGAAATGTATTCAATTAAAAATTGAAAACAGTGTTTGTATATTTGATGTGTATGAAAAACATCTGTCTTAAACGAATCGGTGTTTTTATTTGTTTCGGTATATATTCCTGTGTCGGTAAATTGTGCCCAGAACATTGGTTGACTTTTAGTATATTGTAGGGCATAATCGTGCTGATTTATAGAAAAGTAAAAGATATCGTTATGGCAAAAGAAAAATTATCAAAAGAATTGAAAAATAAAATTTTACACAACATGTTTGTTATGAATTACAAACGTATGTGGCCATATGTAAAGCCATATTGGTTTCGTAGTGTTATGTCCTTGTTGTTGGCGATACCTGTGGGGTCATTGGATGCGGTGATAGCATTGTCTTTAAAACCATATATGGATTTGGTTATGGTTGAAAAGTCTGTTCAGACAGCATGGTATATTCCATTGGCTATTATTTTATTTACCGCTGCACAGGGTGTATTAAGTTATTTATCAAATTATCTAAATGTGTGGTCTGGGAACAAGATTACCAATGGATTAAAGTTGGATTTGTATAAAAAGATGCTGTTTTTTGAAACAGAGTTCTTTAATAAAAGAAATTCTGGCGATGTTATATTTACCTTTAATAACAGTGCTGATATGGCATGTTCGGGACTGTTGATTAACTTAAAGAATTTGGTTCAAAAGGTTGTGACTGCTGTATCTTTGATATTTGTATTGTTTTATAATTCATGGCAGCTAGCTATTATTTGTGTTGCGGTATTGTTTGGTGCGATGTTACCAATGTTGACCTTGAAAAAGAAAATACAATCCGTATTTAATAAATCTGTGTTGGCTGATTCTGCGTTGATAACTGCGTATAATGAATCATATGCTGGTAACAAGACAATCGCAGCGTACAATCTGACAGATTATCAACAGAAAAAATTTGCAAGTGTTCTGGATTCTGTGTTTAATCTTCGTTTAAAATTAGTAAAGCGTACCAGATGGATTACACCTGTTATGCACATTGTATTATCTTTTGGTATTGGTTTGGCAATTTGGTTTGGGTCTTATTTGATTCTGAATGACACAATTACCAGTGGTGCATTTGTATCTTTTCTGGCGGCGTTAATTATGTTGTATACACCAATGAAAAGTATGGGTTCCACTTATAATTCTGTATTGATGTCATTTATGGCGATTGAACGTGTGTTTGGCATCTTGGATTCTGTTCCTGCAATCAAAGACTGTCCAAATGCAATGCAGATGCCATCAACGCATAAGCAGATTGAATTTCAAAATGTTTCATTCCAGTACATTAAAAATGTTCCTGTGTTAAAAAATATCAATTTGACTGTTAATCAGGGCGAAGTTATCGCATTGGTTGGTAATTCTGGTGGTGGTAAATCTACATTGGTCAGTCTGTTGCCGCGTTTCTATGATGTGACAGGTGGCAAGGTATGTGTTGATGGTACAGATATTCGTGATTTTACATTGCATTCATTGCGTCAAAATATCGCTGTTGTGTTCCAAGATAATTTCTTATTTGCGGGCACAATTCGTGAAAATATCTTGTTGGGTGACCAAAGCGCAACAGAAGAGCAATTAAACAAAGCGATTAAAATGGCGTGCTTGGATGAATTTATTGCGGGCTTAAATAATGGACTGGATACCCAGATTGGCGAACGTGGTGTATTGTTGTCTGGTGGTCAAAAACAGCGTATTGCGATTGCGCGTGCATTTCTGAAAAACGCCCCGATATTGATTTTGGACGAAGCGACATCCGCCCTTGATAACAAGTCTGAGGCAGTTGTACAAAAGGCAATTGAAAATCTGATGCAAGATAAAACTGTGTTTGTTATCGCGCACAGATTGTCTACTATCAGAAACGCGTCCAAGATTATTGTGATAAACCATGGTGAAATTGTTGAAAGTGGTACACATGAAGAACTGTTAAAACTGGAATGTGGCGCATATAAAACACTGTATGATATGCAGTTCAAAGGAGAAATCACAGAATAAACCCGAACGCCCAGTCGGGCGTTTTTACTTATTGCGATTGTGTATTTTTAATGATATATTTTATACATATTACCAAAGGATTATAGATGTTATTACAGGGAAAAAAGATTTTAATCACAGGTGTTGCCAATGATTGGTCTATGGCGTGGGCAATTGCCAAACGTGCACATGAAATGGGGGCTGAAATTGCGATGCCATATGCGATGCCTGCGTTGGAAAAGCGTGTGCGTCCGTTGGCGGAATCAATTGGTGCAAAATTCGTCCAAGAATGTAATGTTCAAAATGATGAACAGATGGACGGCTTGTTTGCCAAGATAGAAGCAGAGTGGGGACACTTGGATGGCGTTTTGCATGCGATTGCATTTTCAGATAAAAATGAATTGACTGGTCGCTATGCAGATACCAGTCGTGAAAACTTTAAAAACACGATGGATATATCTGTGTATTCGTTGGTTGATATAACCAGACGCGCATCTAAACTGATGCACGATGGGGGCAGTATTGTAACCTTGACATACTTTGGTGGTGAAAAGTCTGTGCCAAATTATAATGTTATGGGCGTGGCCAAGGCGGCATTGGACAGCAGTGTTCGTTATTTGGCGTCTGACTTGGGGCGTGATAATATTCGCGTAAACGCAATCAGTGCTGGCCCAATTATGACATTGGCATCCAGTGGTGTCGGCGGCTTCAAGGCAATGTTGCGTTTAAATGCAGAAACAACACCATTGCGTCGCAATATGACTTTGGATGATGTCAGTGGTGCCGCAATGTATTTGTTCAGTGAATTGTCCAGCGGTGTTACAGGCGAAGTACACCATGTTGACTGTGGTTATTCTTCAACAGGTATGATGCCTAATGAAATGAAAGAAATTTTGTTAAAAGGGCTGGATTAAAAACACAATAAAACCTGCAAGTGCAGGTTTTTTGATAGCAAATGGTAAAATATATTGATGCACATTGTCACACATCAGATAACCCAATACTATTAAATGTTGGGGCGGTGTATAATGCCACACGCCCATCCGATTGGTTTGAAATTATGGGGGCGGTGGATGTGGAATCTGATATTTATGGTGCGGTTGGCGTACATCCGTGGTTTGTGTCTGATTTGCCGACTGATTGGATGGGAACCTTGCGCGATATTCTGATAAATAATCCATGTTTACATATCGGGGAAATCGGACTTGATAAATTTAAACCAGACTTAAATACCCAAATATCTGTATTTGAAACACAAATTCGTATGGCGTGTGAACTGGAACGCGGTGTGTCACTGCATTGTGTTGGTGCATGGGATAAAGTGTTACATATTTTAAAGACAAACCAGAACAAGTTGCCGCGATTTATTTTGTCGCATGGGCATACGGGCGGTGCGCTTGATATTCCAAAAATGGCGGAACGGTATAATATGTATTTTTCTTATGAACCGCGCAATTTGCAGAATGTTGCACGCCTGCATGCGACGCCACTGACCAGAATTATTGCAGAAACAGACAGTCAAAATCCAAATAATGTCGTATCAGTTGTGAATCACATTGCAGAAATTTTGGATGTTGCACCTGAAAAAATGGCAGATATAATATATGCAAACACAATTCGGATGTTAAGGAAATGACACGATTACACAGAACAAGATTATTGTTTGGCGACGACGGCACCCAGAAATTGCAAAACGCAACTGTTATGGTTGTGGGGTGTGGTGCTGTTGGTTCCTTTGCGATAGAGGCGCTGGCCCGTTCTGGCATTGGTCATTTAATTGTTGTTGATTTTGATACTGTCGAAGAATCAAATATAAATCGTCAGTTGTTTGCATTGGACAGTACAGTTGGTCAGCCCAAGGTATCTGTTGCAGAAAATCGTATTCACGACATAAATCCAGAAATTCAAGTAACTGCGTTAAATATGTTTTTTGATGACACGTCCCAAATTGATGTTATGCCAGACTTTATAATTGATGCGATTGATACAGTGGAATCCAAGATTGCATTATACAAATGGGCTTCAGACAGAAATATTCCTATTGTATCCAGTATGGGTGCTGCGTCAAAGTTAGATGTGGCGCAGATAAAAATTGCGCCATTGTCCAAGACAAGTGTATGCCCATTGGCTGCGCGTGTTCGTCGTATGGTTCGCAGTTTAAATTTGCCTGATATTTCAGTTGTTTATTCATCTGAAAGTCCGCAACCTGTAACCGGACACGCCAAGAATCTGGGGTCTGTTATAACGGTAACGGGTTGTTTTGGTCTGAATTTGGCGAATTATGTAATTGGCAAAATAATCCAAGATTTTTAGTCTTGATATAGTTGCACGATTATTGTAATTTATAATTATATAAAACATTTTGGGGGGATTTATGAAGATTACGAACAAGTTAAAATCAATGTCTGGATTGTGGCTGTCTGTGCTGGCGGTTGGTGTTGCACTGGGTGGATTTTTTATTGGCGACGGCATTTATCGCGCGATGTCTGGGCGCACTGTCACGGTCAAGGGTTTGGCCGAACGCGATGTTGTCGCAGATACGGCCGTATGGAACATAAAAATCAATGGTGTTGGCGGTGATTTAACTGTTCTGCAACAAGAAATTGATAACGATTTATCAGAAATTCATAAATTCTTAACAGATTCTGGTTTTGCGCCATCTGATATT
>JAZOUE010000080.1:0-2720 GCA_045658045.1 Candidatus Enterousia sp. | reverse complement strand
CGCAGGAATGACAAAAGGTGGGCAGGAATGACGGTGTTGGGGGCAGGCGGTTAGTGTGGTGTGTGTGGATTATCGTGTTCGGTTGGGGCAGGTGCGACAATATTTAATTCCACGAATTATCGCATCGTATTTATTCTTGCTTTTTGAAACAATGTTATGACCGACCTGAATACAAAAATAGTCGTTCTTTTTTTGCAGAAATATTCGACAACCGCGATTGCATCCTGTGCATGTTTCTTTTATCTTAAAACGCTTTTTTACAACACTTGGTTGACCAAATGTGTCCCAGTATTCACAAGTTGTGCATAGACATTCTGCAAATGCAATTGCAGCTTCATGCGTGTCCATTCTGTTGGTGTCGCAGATTATTCTGTCTGCGATTTGTGGATGATTCCAATGTCCGTAACCGGTTAATTCGCACTGTTTTTCACAGCCAGTACAAAAATTTTTATTATTACTCATTTTTTCACTTTATAAATCATGGTCGGAGTAGCGGGGTTCGAACCCACGACCTCTACGTCCCGAACGTAGCGCTCTGCCAGGCTGAGCTATACTCCGATAAATGTGCCGAAATTATGCGACTGATTCACAATAATTGCAATGCTTTTTTTTGAATTTTTTTCTTGTAATTTTTCATACATGCACCATATTTATTATGCGTAACAAAAAAAAGGAAGAAAAATGTTTTTAAAGCGTTTCTTGGCAAAAGAAAAATTTGATAATTATGATGATTATGTTCAAAACGCTGTTGTAAATGTGCCTGAAAACTTTAACTTTGCATACGATGTACTGGATGTTATGGCAAATGAAACACCAGACAAGGTTGCGGTTTTATGGGTAAACGATAGTGGCGACAAGAAATCAATCACTTTTAAAATGCTGTCTGAAATGTCGGGATGTGTGGCGAACTTTCTGGCAGCGCGTGGCGTTAAACAGGGCGATACTGTATTGTTATTTATGCGTCGGCGTTGGGAATACTGGGTTGTTATGATGGCTATGCATAAATTGGGCGCGATTCCAATTCCATCAACTAATCAATTAAAGTCAGAAGATATTAAATTCCGTATCAAGACTGCAGATGTAAAAACAATCATCGCGTTTGATGACGGGGCAGTTGTAAATGAAATTAAAACTGCAATTGGCGACAATGATTCTGTGCAATTGATTGACTGTGCAGAAATCGCAGATGCGTGTGAAAAATATCCGTCAAAATTTGAACGTGTGATGAACGAAAATACAGATACAATGGTCGTCTATTTCACCAGCGGTACAACAGATATGCCAAAAATGGTCGCGCATAACTTTATGTATCCGCTGGGACATATAAATACAGCCGTATTTTGGCAACGATTGACGGATGGTGATATTCACTTTACATTGTCTGAATCTGGATGGGCAAAGTGTTCGTGGGGTAAAATGTACGGACAATGGTTGGCTGGGGCGACTGTGTTCGTGTTTGACTTTTCGCATATCTTTACGGCGTATGATTTGTTGGCTGCAATCGCAGATAACAAAATTACTTCATTCTGTGCGCCGCCAACCGCGTATAAAATGATGATAAATGCCAATATGGATAAATTTGATTTGTCGTCGCTGGTCAAGGCAGATGTCGCAGGCGAAGCGTTAAATCCAGAAGTCTATGAAAAATTCTTGGAAAAAACAGGTGTAAAACTGCGTGAAGGTTTTGGGCAAACAGAAACAACTGTTTTATTGTTTAATAACGAATGGATTGAACCAAAACCAGGTTCGATGGGAAAACCGGCTGCGGGATGGAATATACAACTGTTGGATGAACGTGGACGTCGGATTACAGATGTAAATACTGTGGGGGAAATCTGTGTCTGTGTCAAAGATTCAAAACCGTTGGGTCTGTTCCAGGGTTATCATAAAAACGAAAAGCAGACTGCATCTGTATATCGTGATGGTTTCTATCATACTGGCGATATGGCGTATCTGGATGCAGATGGTTACTTTTGGTTCGTGGGGCGTAATGATGACCTGATTAAAACAAGTGGTTATCGCGTCAGTCCGTTCGAAGTCGAATCGGTATTGTTGGAACATCCGGCAGTGCGCGAAGTCGCTGTAACAGGTGTCCCAGATTCTGCGCGTGGTCAGGCGGTCAAGGCGACAATTGTCTTGAATAAATATTTCCAGGCAAATGACGTTCTGGTGCGACAGTTGCAAGACCATGTGAAAACAAATACTGCACACTATAAAAGTCCGCGCGTGATTGAATTTGTTGATACACTGCCAATGACAATCAGTGGTAAAATTCGTCGTGCACTAATTCGTACTTTGGACAGCGCCAAAGAAACAATTGTTGACCCAATTAAAAATACAATTGGTTTAAGCAAAGAAGACGAAGAAAAATAATCCAACCGCCCTTGACTAGGGCGGTTTTTGTTATATTGCAAATTTAGTTTTTATTTGTCATAATCTGTAATATGGTGAAATGTAGAAAAATCTTTCCGCGATATGTTTTGGGATATATATTATTTGCACCGATTGTGGTCGCGGTGATTGTGATGTTTTATATTTTCTGTATTCAATCGCCTGTTAAAACACAAACTGTTTTTGATGTTGTGCGGGGTGATTCTGTAACAGGTGTTGCGAATCGTTTGGTGAAAAATAATCTGATAGATTCCAAAGATTTATTTATTGCGTCTGTGCGTTTTCATGGTGGAAAAATACAAAGTGGGCAATATGAAATCCCACGTGGG
>JAZOUE010000079.1:0-7847 GCA_045658045.1 Candidatus Enterousia sp. | reverse complement strand
CATTCGTAATGAGGGGGTCGTAGGTTCGAATCCTATTACCGGCACCAGATATAAAAAAATCCCCGTTTTGGGGATTTTTTTGTTTTGTTGTATTTCTTAGAAACCTTTTGGTGTTTCCATTTTTACCTTGGATACTTTTTTATCCAATGCTTTTACAACATCATTTGTGATGTCCAAGTTTTCTGTATTTGCACCTGTGCGTGCCATACGGCCGTCGATAACCAAAGATAATTTCTTTTTTGCAATTACGCCTTCGATAATTGGGTCCAAGTGTTTTGTTTGGATTTCGTTCAAAGCCTTTTGATATGACATTTCGACGCTTTGTGCGCGTTCTGTCAAATCGCGTTGCAGTTTTGTAACTTTGTTTTGATAGTCAACAACGCGACGTTGTAATGCTTCTTGGGATAAAACATCTTGTGATTTTTCAATTTCTGCTTTTTCTTTTTCCAGTTTCTTTTGACGTTCTGTTAATTCGTCGCGCAGTTTTGATTCATAAGATTCTTTTTGTTTGCGCAGGTCTTTCAAAGCGTTTGCGTCTGTCTGGATTGCGTCCATACGAATAACTGCAATACGCATATCAGCAGCGTTCGCAGCGTTTTCAGATACTTCTTCGATAACTTCTGCAATTGGTGCAGAATTGTTAGAATTTAATGCGCTGACGCCCCAAACACCCAATGCAGCAACAGCAATAACTGCAGCAGCAACAATGCCTGTCTTTTTATAGTTTTTTACAGGTGAATTTTCTGTTGATTTTTTTACCATTTTCCATCCTTTTTTGTTTTGAACTGTATCAACTATAGCAATAAAAAAATAAAATGAAAAGGGAAAGTTATCTTGCAGGCGTCAGTCGTATTTCAACGCGTCTGTTGGTCAGTCTGCCAATATCGTCTTGGCCGGCGATTGGACGTGTGCTGCCACGACCAACAATAAACATACGTGCAGTATTTATTCCGTTTTGTGACATGTGTACACCAACGCGTTTTGCCATATCCAATGAAAAAGTATTTGCTGCATTTGTGTCGCGCATTGCATCTGTATAGCCCGCGATTTCAATAAATGTTGTGTTATATTTTTTTAATATTTTTTCAATTGTTCGAAGTGTATCGTCACCAGTTTGTGATATATCTGCAACATTTAATTCCATAATTGCATCACGAACTAATATTATAACGACATCAGAACCTGCGCGTTGAACAGATATTCCAGGCTTGCGTAACGCATCGTATAGTTCGTATTCAAGTGTAGCCATATATTGACGTGCAATCAGATTATCGTTTGCGATTTTGTCGCCATATTCCATATCAGCACTTGGTTTTACAGCGCTTGTCATCAATTGTCCGCCTGCGCCTAAATACACAGGTCGTTTTGCGATGCGTGCTGTTTCTGTCATATCCGTAAAGCTTGCACCATTTAAATAGTTTGCCCATGTGTGCCTGTTTGGACTGCTGTATGGTGTGCATGCAGTAATCAAAGATAGTAATAAAAATACTTTCAAATATTTCATTATTCTATGATAAAAGAAACCTGATTTGTATCTGTGTCAAAACAATTGCTGACCACATCTGTTTCAAATCCATTTACAGTTATTTTTGTAAACCAGCCATCTTTTTGTGTTGCAAAAAAGTTGCATTCTCCATTGGTTAAATCAACCAAGTTGATTGAAAAAGATGTGCCATCAAAACTTGGGGTAACAGACCAATTGTCTCCACCAATTGGTGCTTTGTTTGTGTTTAATGCGCCTGCTTTTATTAAATAGTCAACAGATACACCTTCGTATGTGCCGCGCATTTCTAATAAAATTTTGGTGTTTTCTGCAAGTTGTTTTATTTCTGCGATGGCGATACTACGAACTTGGTTTGCGCGTATCATATTGTAAATTCCCAGTGCAGACACTGTCATTACGCCAGTGATAGCCATAACCCCAATAACTTCTATTAATGAACGTCCTGATTCTGCTCTCATTATTTTACCCCCACGATTTCTGCATTTTCAAACAAACTCATTGCGCTGGCGACCAACGGGTCTGCAGCCAGTTCTTCTTGTTTTTGTTCTGAAATTGTATGTGCATTGTTTGATTGTGTTTCGCGTTGCAAGACCCATTGTTTACCAGTTTTATCATTTAACCATATGGTCAATTTATGTGCAAAATCTGCATCGCCCTTGCGGTCAAAGTATGTTATTTTACACTCTGCAAATTCAGATACTTCTATATTACTGCTGTAATAAGAATACAGTAATATTTCTTTGGTTGATTGTAATGCGTTTGCCAAATCTGCTGTGGATTTTATTTCAATAAATTGCTTTTGTGGTGCGGCAGTTGGTGTATCTGTTTGTGCCATTCTGTCTGCCAGAATATTTTTTACATCGCGCACACGATTTTCAGATTCTTGTTGTTTTAATATGTCTGGTACAGATGGCAAGTTTGCGATATGCATACATCTGATAATCAGCATGTCAAAACATTGTTTTTGATTCCCTGCGGCCTGCATTTCTGGAACAGCCGCCACCATAACCTGCCATATTCTGGACAAAGTATTGATAGTGATTTTTGAATTGATATTTTGCATTTGTTCACGCTGATCTGCGGTGTATGGCGAATTTGTAACCGCGCCAGCGTTTAATGCAGGGTGCATACGTGTTGCCCAATGTGTCCATTCCATCATATCTGTCAGCAACATAGATAAATCTGCACCATTGTTGTAAATTGCATCAATCTTGTCCAGTGCAGCAGATGTATCGCCCGACAACATTGTTTTCATCAAATCAAGCACAACACCACGATCTGCGCGTTTTAACATATCAAGTACAGCAGCGTCGTCAACATGACCACCTGTTTGTGCAATTGCCTGGTCCAGTAAAGACAATCCATCACGAACAGAACCGTCAGCTGCGCGTGCCAATAAATCGTTTGCGCCATCTGTCAGTTCGATTTTTTCTTGTTCTGCAATCCATGCAAAATGTTTTTTTAGTGTTTCGATTGGTACGCGTACCAAGTCAAAACGTTGGCAACGCGATAGGATTGTTACAGGAACTTTTCTAATTTCTGTGGTCGCCAAGATGAATATAACGTGTGCAGGTGGTTCTTCTAGTGTTTTTAACAATGCGTTAAAAGCGGATGTAGATAACATATGAACTTCGTCGATGATATAAACCTTGTATCGTCCATTTGTTGGTCTGTATTGTGCAGCATCCAGAATTTCGCGCATATTATCAACGCCTGTATGTGATGCGGCGTCAATTTCCATAACATCGATATGTTGTCCTGCGGCAATTGAACGACAGTTTTCACATTGTCCGCATGGTGTTGCAGTTGCTTTGTCTGATGACAGACAGTTTAAAGCCTTGGCAAAAATGCGAGCGGTACTGGTTTTACCGGTTCCGCGAATTCCTGTGAAAATATAAGCGTGTGCAATACGTGATGTTTCAATCGCAGTAGTTAATGTTTTTACTAATACATCTTGGCCAATTAATGACTTAAAATCTTGGCTGCGATATTTGCGTGCAAGTACTGTATAATTAGTGTCCATGATATTTTACTTCCTTTTGGGGCAAGCATAGCAAAAATATGTCAAATTTCAACAAATAAAACGCACCAAAAATGGTGCGTTTAAAATTATTTTAAATTTGTAATAAAGTCTGGAAAACCAGTGTCTTCATCGTCTGATGATTCTGTGTTTTCTGCGGCCTCAACAGTTGCTTCGGCTGCGGCTTTTTCCTTTGGATCGCGGATACCGTCAATTTTTTCTTGTTCTGCACTAACGATGCGACCATAGTGTTCTGCGCTTTGCAACAAGCGTTCGCGTTCTATTTCGTCAACTGTTTGACGTGCCTGGTCAATAAATTGTTTTCTTTTTTGACGCCATTTATGACAGCGTTGAATCATCTGACCGACCGATGACTGATTTTTTTTATTTTGCATATCTTTTCTTTCTTTTATATCAGGAAATAATCTTGCGATGATATGTTTTTGTTATTCATATCATCAAACTTTACATCAAGGATGTTAAATCATCTTAAAACCAATTGCAATAATTTTTTTCTATTGCTATGCTGATAGTCGTAGGAGGACATCTTTTTGCATCAAGAACGTGGAAACTTTTTATTGCAAGCGTTATTGGCAGTGGGGTTGATATTTGCATTTATCCCGTTTTTGTCGCGTCAATTGTCTGAACGGAATATTGATACGCGTATGTATTCTGCAACGCGTCAGGTTGAAATTGCGCAAACTGCATCACGTATATTTATTCGTGAAAATATAAATAATCTGCCATATGATACAACTGTTATATCTGGTAATGATTTTGCGGATGTTTTGGAACCGTATGGGTTGCCACTGGGTTTTGTTCCAAAGACTGCCATGGGTCAGGATATTGTTTTGATAATACATAAATCGGATTCTGTTTTAACGGCATACTTACAATTGACAGGTGGAAATCTAAATAAGCTTCAGCGTGCGGAATTGATACGCAGAATTGGTTTTTATGCTGCTGAAAATGAAGATAATATTGATATAGGCATTGAACTGCAAGATGTGTATTCTGATATTGTTCGTCGTAATGAAACAAATCTTGAAAACAGTGGTTTTTTATCAGATTTAGATATGGGTGGTTTTTCTGTTGGTAATGCGGGCAAGGTTTATGCAGTGCGTGGTGATTTTGAAATATCTCAATATGATACTTTAAGTGTTTTAGGGATAGAATCTGGTAAAAAAGAAAAAAATAATATATTAAATATTACTGCAGATAAAAGTGTGTTTCAGTCTAAAACGGGCGAAGCAGCATTGACATTGAAAAAAGGAATTTTGTATACAGACAACGCAAATGTAAAAACAGTATCTATGTTCGGTAATACGGGGAACTTTGTTGCGTTTGATGCGTCTGTTTATGATTTATCTATGACAGCTGGTCGTACATCTTTTACGGGGCCGGCTAATTGGGATGTTCGTGGTTCTGTTATTTCCAATAATATAAACTTTGGTGTTGAAAGATTAGATATATCTTCGCATTTAATGACTACGCGTGGTCAAGATGTTTATATTGATGAAGATACATTGACATATAACACAAAGTCTGGAATTGAAACAAATGTTTTGTATACATCCAATTTAACAATGCGTGATCAAACATCAGGTGCGTTAAATAGCGGAAAAACAGGTGCTGTTATCTTGGATATAAGGCCTGCTGGTGCATCGCTGTTGCCAGATGTTTTGGTTTCGGATATTAATAACGATTCGTTTGATATTATTGCAAATGTAAAGTCAGATGATGATTCTGTGATTGAATGTGCATCTATTATCAAAGATTTAGATGGTGTATACAATAAACAGTCTTTATCTCAGTATTTAATTTGTCAGTATGTATATTGGCAGCGTTTAGAAAAAAGAATTGATATAAAACAATGTTTGATGGCGGGGCGCAGTGGCTGTATTTGATTTTAAATCTTTCGGAAATGAGAATCGTGGTGCCAGTATAACCGAAGTTTTACTGGCTATGGCGATTATTGCGTTGGCTGCACCGTTTATATACAGCCAGGTTTCACGAACAAATCAAACTTTGCGTGATATCGCATTGGCTAAATCTGTGATGTCATCGCGTGATAATGCATTGAATTTTGTTCGTATGAATCAAGGTGATTGGCCAGAAAATGTACAGATAAAAATGGATGAAACAGACTTGAATGTTGTTGCGCCAGATGCGGTTGCAGGTTTTATAGATCAATATAAAATTGTTGGTGCAGTGGTAACTGATGTGTATTTGGCGTTCAGAATTGATGATTCTATGTTGCATGCTAATCAAATTGCGCGTCATATTGGTGGAGATGCTGCAGTTGTTAGTGATGATGGTGTTGCGTATGGAAATACATGGGCGGTGGCGGCGCCTGATTTTAAGGTTGGCGATTTGATATATCGTATATCTGATGATGTTTCAGACAAAGATACTTCAAAGTATTTGCATCGTGCAACATCTGGGGAAGATGATTTTAATGTTATGATGCGCGATTTAGATATGGCGCGTTACAATATTCACAATATTGCGGCGGTATCTTCTGATTTATTTGTCAGTAAAAATGCAAATACAAACTTTTTAAATTCAGACGATGTATCTGCACAAAATATATATTTTTCATCTGGTGCCAATATGAACGGTGAAAATGTATGGTTTAAAAATTTGCGTGTATCTGGCGATATGTACGGTTTCAGAAATATTGTCGCGGATACATTAAATAGTGCGGCCTTTACAACATCTGGTCGTGTTATTGCAGACAAAGTAGAAGTAATGAATTCTATTAATGTTGGAAATAATTTGGTGTTAAAATCTGATTCTTCGCGTTCAATTAACGGATTTACCATGATAAACGCCAGCAGTGTTTTAACACCATTTATTGTGGCCGAAGAGATAATATTTTATGAAAATTTTGGTTTGACTGTATCTGGTGAGTTATTAATGTCAACAACTGCGCCATTGCGTATTGGTGGTTGGAATTTTCCATCGACAAAGCCTCCGGCATTTTCAGAATTTAATTTAAAACGCGCATCCAGACCGTCAATGCCAAACGCAAACAGTTTTGATGCGGTAACAAGAACAGGGTGGCAAATATCATATTGATAACAAATGAATATACAAAACAGAATATTTTTTAACAAGCAACAAAATCGCGGCAATATGCTGATTGAATTACTGCTTAGTGTTGCGTTGGCTGTTGTTATGATACCGTTTATATTTCAGTATCATCAAGACGCTATAGCGCGTGCAGAAAATATTGCAATTGCAAATGAAATGAATTTGATTCAATCTGCGCTGGAAAGATATATTGTATCATTGCGTGCAGATTTATTAAAAACAGTTGGTCGGAATATTACGCGCGTAAGTGTAAAAGATTTGACGCAATTTGGGATTCCTGATTCTGTTTTACAGGCAGGCGATGAAAAATATCAGTTGCGTATTTTAAAAACACCTGATTCTGCTAATGGTGCAACATTGCAAGGTATTGTTGTTCGTGTATCAGATGACATATCTCCATTGCGTACGCGTCAAATTGTTGGATTGTCTGGTGGTTCGATGGGATTTGTTGATGGAACGCATGCATATGGTACCTTTGGTACATGGCATACAGATTCTATTGATTTAGGAATTGATATTGAAAATGGTATTGTAGAAACAACATCTGTAAATCGTGATAATGCATTATATTTATGGCGTGTACCTTCGAATGATGCGGACGATGCAAAAATGATGTCTGGATTAAATTTAGGCGGTCATGATATTTTAGATGTAAACGAATTTAGTGCGGATTATGCAGACTTTTCTGATAATATAACCTCGTTAAAGATAACTACACGTGATTTGATATTTCAAAATCGTACCAGTATAGATAATACCTATACTTCAACAAATGCAGTTGTTGCAGGTATGATGTCTTCTGATTCCAAGAATATGGAGGTGACGGGAACTTTTTCATTGGCAGATACAGCCAAGTTCTCGTCGTTGACTGCAGAAAACTTATGGGTTTCAAATTTAACATTACCAACAATCAATGTATCTACAGATGATGGAATTGCGACTTTGCGTGTAAATCAAACGCTTGATATGACAGGTGGGCGTATATCTGCGACATTTGTAAGTGTTGGATTTACGGGTTCTATAACGCCACGAATGGTTGTATACAACAGAATAGAAGATTCTGTGGATTCTTCATATTTTTGGGATGTACAATCAAAGACAGCAAACTTTTCGGATGCTACATTCGTAGAATTAAATCGCATGGCAACATTAATATCATTATCCGAAGGCGATAAATCAACTGTTGCTGGGCAAGTATTTGGTGCTGTGGCCGCGAATAAAAATGCA
>JAZOUE010000078.1:0-2802 GCA_045658045.1 Candidatus Enterousia sp. | reverse complement strand
TGTTATGGCAGACACAGAACGCAGTGATATTGCACAGCTGTCATTTACATCGGGTTCAACCGGTAATCCAAAGGTTGTCGGACTGACACACGAAAATCTGTTGTCACTGTGTGATGGCGCCCAGTTCTATAAAGACGTTATTTTACCGGGCTATACATTTTACGGATTTTTGCCGCTGTACCATATATATGGTGTGGTGATAAATATTATCGTGCCAATTACATTACAGGGCAAACTGTTATTGCAGCCGGTATTAAAACCACAAGAATTTATCAAGGACTTTAAACAATACAAACCAGAAGTTATCCCTGCTGTTCCACGTATTTGGGAAGTATTCTATAAGAAAATCGTAGATACAGCCAAAGACAAACATGCGTGGACACTGATGCGCGTTGTTGTGTCATTACGCAAAATCCTGCGCGCAATTGGTTTGGGCGTAATTGTGGACAAGGTTACAAAACCTGTACACGATGCATTTGGTGGAAATACCAAGGTATTGGTATCTGCAGGTGCAACATTAAAACCATCAATTCGCAAGTTCTATGAAAAGATGGGTTTTGTTGTTGGTGACTGTTACGGTCTGACAGAAACCACAGGGCCTGCGAACTTTAACTTTGCGTTCCGCAGGGCAAATGGTTCCATGTACTATGCGGGGCCATTGCTGGGTAATGAAATACAAATTCATAATCCTGATAAACATGGTATTGGCGAAATTTGGGTTCGCGGTAATATGGTTATGCCGGGATACATTGAAAATGATTCTGCAAATGCCGAAGCGTTTGAAAACGGCTGGTTTAAAACAGGCGACATTGGTTGCTTGGATAAATATGGTCGCTTGCAGGTAAAGGGCCGTATGAAACAAGTTATCGTTCTGGACAGCGGTAAAAATGTTTATCCAGACGAACTGGAAGACCTGTATATGCAAAACGATGAAATCTTGAACGCGGCTGTATTTGAATATGTAATCAAAGACAAAATCGTTCCATTTGCTGTATTTCAGGTAAAGCCTGGAACAACAGTTGAACGCGTGGCATTGTTGTTGAAAAAATCTAATTTGGCGATTGCGCAGTACAAGTGGGTTAAACACTTTGCAATTACCGAAGAAGAATTACCATCAACATCTGCAAAGAAAGTAAAACACTTTATGGTTCGCGATATGCTGAATCATGGTGCATTTACACGCGCAGAAGATTAAATAAAAAACCAAAATACAAAAAAAGGGGAAGGAAATCCCCTTTTTTTATTGATAATTATAATTTTTTACCTATATATATTTGTGACGGGTGAACATAGCCAAAGGAGTGTTGTGATGAAGTTACAGAATGCAAAATCGCCAGAAATGGCAAGATTCTTGTCTATGATGTTAAATGAACGCAAATGCGCATGGGAACGCAGGGTGATTGTTGGACAAAAAAGTGAAGAACGCGCCAAACATGTCGATGAAAGAATCACATGGCTGGAAAAGTATATGGACAGTGATGATTGTTCGTATATTGACAGACTGGACACACATAAAGATGTGCTTTCATATAAAAACGAGCTGAGATTTTTAGAATCAGACATTGAAGATGGTCGTAAAGCGGCTGCGCGCGTGGCACAAATTAACAAAGCACTGCAAGAAATTGAAAAAGCACAACATACACGATAAAAAATCCCCCGCTTGGGGGATTTTTACAAATCATTTACAAAGTCCAAGACGCGTTTATCAAATATAACATCACGAATGGACAAAGGCGACGCAATATGCATATCAGATGCACGACGCGTACGCGACAATGCAACATACGCCTGACCGTGGGCAAAGCAACCACGCGACACATCAACAACAACTGTGTCCAAGGTTTTACCTTGGGCCTTGTGTATCGTCATGGCATAGCCCAGATTTAGCGGAAATTGTTTATAACCCCCTACTTCGTTTTCAATCAATCGGTCATTTTCATCACGCGAATATTCAATCTTTTGCCATTTTTCTGGTTTTACAGAAACTGTTTCACGACCATCTGATAACAGTTGCACAATAATTTCACGACTGGACATACTGCGCACGATACCCATTGATCCATTATGCCATTTGTCGCCATTTTTTACGAATACAACCAACGCACCGACCTTTAATGTCAATTCAAGTGGTGCAGGCACATCGCGTTCCGAAAAGTTACCACTTAACACACCATTATATGTCACAGGCGTATCTGTTATCTGTGCCAGACGCGTGGCGTTTATACGGTCTGCGACTGCGCGAAAAGGCGTAATAACAACCGCATTCTGACGACGTGCATCATCGTCAATCCGACATGAATTAAAGAACGGTAATGCGTCTGTATTATTTTGGCGCAAGCGTATCAGACTGTTTAACAGGTCTGTATCATTCTGACGATATACAGTATCAAAATTATACTTTATAAAATTTGCACGACTGTAAACATGACTATCAAAAAAGTACGAATTTGCATGACCGTATTCATCACTGTAATACTGTGTCGCATCACGCGTGATAACAGGCGGTAATTGAAACAAATCGCCAATGGCAACAACCTGAATTCCACCAAACGGTTCATTATTTTTTCGTGCATATCGTGCCAAGATATCAATTGCATCCAGCAAATCAGGCGCGACCATTGATATTTCATCAATAATTAAAACATCTGTGGCGTTAAAAATATTTCGTGGTTTTGCCTTTAACTTTAACAATTCTGGCATAATAAAATCACGCGGTTGTATTTGAAACAGCGAATGTATCGTCTGCCCGCCAACATTTAATGCAGACACCGCCGTCGGACACGCACAGATTATACGCTTGGC
>JAZOUE010000077.1:0-2880 GCA_045658045.1 Candidatus Enterousia sp. | reverse complement strand
TCACCAGCAGTCATTTCAACCACAGGTGTTTCAACGATATTTTCTGTTACAGCCATTTCTTCTGTCATGATATAAATCCTTGGTTATTTAATTTACCTAGATAATAGACCAAAATTCTTGAATTGCAACCTTTAAGAGATTACTATCTGTTATCTGATTTACTTTTATACGAAATTCAGACGAATTTTTCATACCTGCACTGTACCACGCGGCGTGTTTTCTGAACATTGGCACAGCCGTCTTTTCACCGTAATATTCCAGCGCATATTCCAAATGCCGCAGTACCACAGAACCAACATTTTCTGGCACTGCACCACCCATAATTTCAGATAAAACCCATGGTTTTCCCATCAATCCGCGGCCAACCATCGCGCCACTGTACCCCAATGATTCCGCCACTTTTAAATCATCAGCCGTTTTTATATCACCATTTGCGATAATTGGAATCGGGCTGTTTTTAATTTCTGGCAATCTGGCAGGTCCCACATATAATTGTGCCCGTGTTCGTCCATGCAAGGTCGCAAACCGCACGCCACAATCGCCCGCAATACGAATTAAATCAGCCCAGTCTTTATGTTGTTCATCCCACCCCAGGCGCGTTTTAATAGACACAGGAATTTGTACCGCGCGCACCACCGCATCCATAATTTTACCCGCCAACACATGGTCTTGCATCAGGAACGCCCCTGCACCAGCACGTGTTGCCACCTTTGGTACAGGACATCCCATATTTATATCAATCCATTTGGCACCATTATCTTGCAGTATTTTGGCAGCATCTGCCATCAGCGCGACATTTGCGCCGAAAATCTGGGCCCCAACATTACCTTCGTCGTCATATCTGTCAAAATTACGCAGACAGTTTTTATGCGCCCCCACCAGCGAATGACAAGAAATCATTTCTGTAACCATTGGTGCATCTGGCGAAAATTCACGAACAATACGACGAAACGGCCGGTCAGTAATCCCAGCAAGCGGAGCAGCAAAAATTTGATTATTAGTAAACATTTGTGATATAATGACATGCATGAAGGAAAAAATCAAAAATTTATTTAGCTTTCTTGGCCGTGCATGGTCTGGTGGCATTCGTGGCAAGGCTGGCATTGCCCTGTCCTTGTTTGCAGGTTTTATGTTTATTGGTCTTTTTTGTGGTCCAGTAAGTGTTCAGCGTTTTGGCATAAATGTATGGCGTTTAAACAACGCGATTGAACAATTGGACACAGAAAAACAAGAATTACAAAAAATTAATCAGCATATACTGTTGCTACAACATCACAGCCCCGATTACATCGAAGAACTGGGGCTGCGATATTTAAACATTGGCGACCCAAAGGTCAAAATTTTAAAGATTTAGTTTAATATCCAAATTGTTGCATTCAGATACAGTGCAAAACACAACCATATAACATATGGCCACACCAAGTATGACGCAGGTTTGCTGATTGGTTTGAACGCGAACAACATCCAAATAGACACCGCCAACAGCGCGATTAAACACAATACAGAAACTTCTATCATATGCAGACCAAAGAATAAATAAGTCCACAAACCATTCAACAACAATTGTGTGATAAACAAGGTGTACGCTTTGGATTTATTGCGTCTTGTTTTTGTATTGTTCATAACCAAGAATAATGCAATACCCAACAACGCATACAAGACAGTCCACGCAAAACCAAACACCCAACCGTCTGGGGTCAGCACAGAATTATTCAGTGCATTGTACCACACATCGTTGCTGTGGCTGGGGGTGAACATAACCCCAAAGATACCTGGTAAAAACGCGATAACCATCGCGATAACAAATGTAAAAATTTTTTTCATATTTCACTCCTTTTGCAGGCAATTATAGCACCACCCCGCCACAGGCGCATCAGGAACGATTTCCACATAAAAAACTAATTTTTATACGTTGTATCATCACAGACATAATATTCTGTTGAATTATACATTACTTTTAAAAACCGTGCAGAGTCCCTATTTATAACAGTTGGCACAGTTGTCATATTGGCAGAATAAACATTATCGTTAACACGAACGTATAACCGATGTTCTGTGGGCGCCGCGGGCGATTTGTGCAAATATAAATATTCGCCATCAACATACAATTTGCGCCCACATTGACTTTCCGCCCACATACCCACCGGCGCATATGGATGAGATTCCGGACATGGGGCAATACCCTGGGTTTCTGTTTCATTAAAAGTATATATCCCCCCAACACAATAATTATTTTCAGGGCATTCGACACAGCCATCCGTATTTGCCGGTAAATAATACCCTGGCAAACAAGTATGAACATTTGGGGTGAATACAGGACTTATATTTGCGGTGTTGTTTATGGATTTTGTAAAATCTGTTCTGCACCCATTTTTTATATCCGAGGTGATAAAAGTTTTGAATTTGGCGCCCTGGGTATCAGTTTCGTTAAAAGTAAAATTGCCACCATTACAATCATAATATTCAGGACACATAACGCAACCATCATTATTTGCCGGAACATAATATCCGGAATTACATTGATATTGGTTTGGTGTGAAAGTTGCTAATATATAGGTATCAGTATTCAAACCAGACGAACAACCATTTGGAACATTAGACATAAGTAATTGGTCTGCAAATGCAGATATTGGTATTATAAAAAATAATAACCATTTGTTTTTCATTATAATGCTGGACCTTCCACAAATTGACCTGTGCCTTGGTCGTAATAAAATTGATCCGACACTTTGTCGTACATACAAGGAATTCCGTTAAAATCTAGAGCAGGAACTAAGTCTAAAACAAGTGTATTATAATTGTTTAACACTTGAAATTTATATAATTTTATATTTGATGTCGCATAAATATTGTTATTAAAATTTATACCAAACAAATAAA
>JAZOUE010000076.1:0-2052 GCA_045658045.1 Candidatus Enterousia sp. | reverse complement strand
TATATGTATTTAGTGTCCCATTAGATGCAACGTTTAGTTGATAAGTATCATTGTTATCTGTTGTTATCATACAAACATTATTTCCCTGTTTTAAAGATAATGTATAGGTGTATTTTACGCCTGTTCTTGCTTGTGGGCCGTATGCTTTATCGCTGGTACCTAAAGATCGCATTGTTAATAACTGGTTTTCAATACCAACGAAAATACCATTATTTGTTGTTAAAGAACCAAAAATATAGTTTGAGACAGAATCTGGTATTGATACATATTCTACTTGAGCAATATAAGTATACCCATAAGTAGCAAGGATGTTTAAATCAATAAACTGTATTCCTGTAGATTCTATATATTTTATGGGTATATAGGACGAAAATTTCCAACCAGTAAAAGTATATCCATATCTTGTTGGTGGGGCGGATGGTAATATTAAATCACTATCTATTTCACATGTTGAATCTTGATATGTTGTTCCGTCATAGTTTCTCCAATGCAGGTTTATTGTGTCTGCAAATACCACATTACAGAACAGTACAAATAATAATATTAAAAACCGTTTCATTTGATATTTTCTCCCTGAATGTGTAAATAAAAAAGACCACCCAAGAAAAAGGCGGTCGGGGAGTTCACAAATCACTATAGTATTGATTCTGCTGCTTTCGGGTTTCCCCTGTTATATAACAGACAGCTCCCCGACTTATTAAAGTCAGGGATAAATAACGACACAAAACCACAGGAATGACATCGGATAACGATGCCATCAGATATTTTGCACCGACTATAGCAGGCTTGTGACAGCCCCGAATCCAATCCCTTGGATTCAAGCAAATTATAATTCATTTGCGAAAAAATGTAAATATATAAAATATAAAATATAAAAATAAAAAATCCCCCAACCGGGGGATTTTTTCATTGTAAATCTATTTTTACATACATTTATCAACGGCATGCATTGCAACGCCATCGATTACAGGTTCTTTGACCATTACGCGATAACCTGTTTTACCTTCGCCACATTGGTTTGGAACAACATTTACAAAAATATGTTCTGCATCTGTAAATTGTTCATGTGCCAAATCACCAAATTCTATAAACATTGCATTTGGTGCTTCTGCCTGAATTGCGACCAATTCTGGTGTGGCGGCACATTTTACAATTGTTGATGTATCAAATGCCTTTACAACTTCGCATTCTGTACCCATAACAGTCATTGTTTTAACTTCTTCTGAACCGCATGCAGCAACGCCCAAAACAACTGGCAAAATCAACAATTTTTTCATTTTATCTCCTTTTCTTTATTGACCTAGTAATTTTTATCTACGCACACAGTATAATATCTAGAAAAATAGAAAATCAATAAAAAAACCACCTGATGGTGGTTTGAATTTCTGGCACGCCCTACAGGATTCGAACCTGTGACCTGCAGATTAGAAATCTGATGCTCTATCCAGCTGAGCTAAGGGCGCACATGCGTTATATTTTATACTATTTTTTGTAAATTTCAAGTAACAAAACAGTATAAAACTACATTGATTCTGGTACGCGCAGGCCCATCAGGTCAATTGCCGTCAACAATGTCTTGCGCGCCATATTGACGATATGTAACCTGCCCTGCTTGGTCGCCATATCAACATCATCACGCAAAATCGGACAGTGATGATAGAATGTATTTATATCCTGGGCCAAATCATAGGCATAGTTTGCCAACAAATCTGTCGCACGCTTTGCAAATGCGTTTTCCAAAACCTTGTCAAAGTCCATCAGGCGTAACATCAAATTGCGTTCTTCGTCTGCCAATTTCACAATATCAGAATTTGGCACAACACCCATTGATTCCGTTTTTTTAACAACAGAATTCAAACGAACCGCCGTGTACAAGATATATGGGCCTGTGCGACCTTCGAATTGGGTAACAGAATCTGTATCAAAAACATAGTCTGATTTAACATCATGCATCAGGTCATTAAACTTTAACGCCGCCAATGCGACCATTTCAACGGTTTCATCTGGTAAATTCTTGCCAGATTCCGTCGCGCGACGACGCACAGAATCTGC
>JAZOUE010000075.1:0-2225 GCA_045658045.1 Candidatus Enterousia sp. | reverse complement strand
TGCGTTACGATTCCATTTCCAAACTTCTTCGCCAGAACCCTGAACCAATGGACGTTCTTTACCATAAGAAATTGTAGAAATACGTGATGATTCAACACCATCTTCTACGATAACTTCTTTGGCAGCATTGGCACGTTTTGCACCCAATGCCAAGTTGTATTCTGTTGAACCACGTTCGTCACAATTACCAGCAATCTGGATTTTTGTGTCTGGATGGTTTTTCATATACAAAGCCTGACCCAACAGGTTGTTCTGTGCTTCTTTGGAAATTTCAGAAGAATTGAACGCAAAGAATACACGTTGATCGTTCAAATCAGCAGGTTCAACGATGCTAGAACCACCACAAGCAGCCAACAAGCCCGCGACACCAGCCAATATAGCAAAGTTTTTAATTTTCATGAAAATACTCCCTTGAGTTTCTGTTGCTCGTGTTCTATTCTACTATAAAAGTTATGAAATATCAAGGAAAAACACAGATGGGATTTAGTTCACTGCAAGAATTATACATGTCGGGGGTACAATGGGAAATAACAGATACCCCGCTGGTACGCGCAAACATTCAGACACAACCTAGCCCACAACCACAAAGCGCACAATCAGGTTCTGCAAACAGAACAGCCTGTATTGTTCCACCAATTGCGCCAGCGGCACCAATTTCTGTTGAAACCGTAGAATCTATGGCGAATCGCCCAAATGATATTAATGCGCTTAATCGAATGATTGCAGAATTTAATCACCCATTACGAACCAGCGCAACAAATCCTGTATTAATTCATGTGGCACCCAATCCAAATGGACTGATTATTGTCACCGATATCCCCAGCGCAGATGACGATGCCACAGGAAGTATTTTAAGCGGTGCACATGGGGAAATGCTGGATAAAATGATAAACGCTATTGGTATGTCGCGCGATAATGTATCTATTATGCCTATGCTATTCTGGCGCACACCTGGGGGACGAACACCAACAGGTGATGAAATTGCGTTAGCCAGACCGTTTGTTAATCGGGCACTAGAACTAATAAAGCCACGCGCTATTTTAACACTGGGGTCCATACCTGCATCTGAAATTGCGAATATAAACCTGGGGCGGGCACATGGTGTTCCTGTCACCCAAGAAAACGGAACAATTATTATGCCAATTTACCATCCAAATTACTTGATGTTAAAACCCACTGCCAAGCGTGATGTGTGGAACGCGTTGCAAAACCTACAAATTTTGTTGAAAAGTGCTTAAAAATAGTTAATAATTTCGACCAGAGTCTTACAAAGGAGCATACAATTAGACCAACATTAAATCGTGATAATCGCCGCGATGCCGGCCCACGTATGAATAATCGGATTTTTGCTAAATCCGTTCAAGTAATTAGCGCAGATGGCCAAAATCTGGGAATTATGCCAACAGCCCAGGCAATCGCATTGGCCCAAGAAGAAGGTATGGACTTGGTTGAAATGAACGCTAACAGCCCTACCCCTATCGCTAAAATTATGGATTATGGCAAATTCAAATATGAACAGAAAAAACGCGCATCCGAAGCACGCAAAAATCAAAAAACTATCGAAATGAAAGAAGTTTGGGTCAAACCTTTTATCGAAGAAAACGACCTGAAAATCAAAATGAAAAAGTTGCTAGAATTTTTGAGCGATGGAAACAAGGTAAAAGTTTCTGTAATGACCAAAGGTTCTAAAAAGGTTTTGGCACGTGGTAAAGATGCAGTTCCTGAACTGTTTGCTCGTATTCTAGAAATTGTCGGCGACCAGGGTGTTTTGGAATCTAAATCCAAACCAGATGAACGTACAAAATCTATTATCGTTGCACCAGCCAAGGCAACAAAATAACATATAAAAAATATATAAAAACACCGGCAAATGCCGGTGTTTTTATATCATAATTATTTGCCGTTATAACAAGCATGAAAATGCAGCACTGTTGTTTTTCAACACAAACCAGCCCATACGATAATCTGTGGCATATACTGTCACCAAAAACATCGCAATTATCGCAATAACCATTATAACATTACCACGCTTGCCACGCATACAGTACAAAGCAATATTATAAAACAAGAATAAAACATATATATCGACCAGCATACTGATAATCCAAATTGACGTGCAATTAAATGCCAATGAATTCAGTACCAATATAACAGGATACATAAAGAATATAGATGCCAATCCCTTTATCGCAATTTCCCAATCACGTTCGCCACCTGTAATTTCA
>JAZOUE010000074.1:0-2633 GCA_045658045.1 Candidatus Enterousia sp. | reverse complement strand
TTGATAAAAAACGCACAATTTGAAGAAATTCGCCAAATTTTAATTGATACAAAAAATACATTTACAAAATAGCACAAAAACACCGGCAAACACCGGTGTTTTTTTAATAATTTATTATATTCGCGTTTACTACAAAAAAAGCCTGCATTTACCGGCTTTTTTTATACACTTTTATTTGCTTAGTTTTTCAACTAATTCAAACAACTGCGTCCGCGTTGCAAATGACAACACTATCTGCCCTGCCCCACCACGGCGTTCAGATATTTTCGCCGGCACTTTTAAAGCGATTGACAACTTCTTTTCAATATCACGTATCGTTTTATCATCAATTGCACGATTTACATGTTTCTTGGCCCCAGATGAACGCGTGCCATTTTTTACCAAACGACCTGTATCTGCAACAGATAAATGTTCTGCAATAATTTTATGCGCCAATTCTTCTGGATTTTGGGCGACTGCGATTGTACGCGCATGTGACGCAGACAGTTCGCCCTGCTCTACCAATCCTTGGACAGAATCTGGCAAAGATGTCAGACGCAGCATATTACGAATATAACTTTCCGATTTACCAATAAGGCGCGAAACATCCGGCAATTCATAATCACAACATTCCATTAAATTCTTGTAAGCATTTGCTTCTTCGATTGGGTTTAAGTTTTCACGCTGAACATTTTCAATCAATGCAATTTCCATCGCATTCGTATCATCTATTGTCTTTATAAGAGCAGGAATTTCACTAAGCCCTGCCAACTTTGACGCACGATAACGGCGTTCACCTGCAACAATTTCATACAAATAAGGACGATTTGATACACTGCGTAATAAAATTGGTTGTAAAACACCCTTTTCCTTGATAGAAGCCGCCAAATCTGCCAATTCACTTTCTGTAAAAGTTTTACGCGGCTGGTCCGGATTCGCACCAATCTGCGCCAATGGCACCTGTTTTACAACAACCCGTTCACTGGGAGTCAACAAAGAAATATCTGGAATCGTACCACGCGCAGCACTTAAATCCGCCAAACCGCGCCCTAAACCAAACTTATTCGCCATCTAAATCTCCTTCGATACGTTGTACAACCTCGGTCGCGACGCGTAAATACGCCTGAGCACCAGTTGAATTAAATCATAAAACAATGCAGGTTTGCCATGACTTGGTGCCTCTGACACACGAACATTACGCGGAACAACCGTCTTGAATACTTTGTCGCCAAACGCGGCACGAACATCATCATCAACCGCGCGAGTAACATTATATCTGCGTTCGTACATAGTCAGCAAAACACCCAAAACATCTAATTCTGGATTCCATTTTTCTTTGACAACAGAAATCGTATCTGTCAGTTGTTGAACACCTTCTAGTGCAAAGAATTCACATTGCAACGGTATTAACACACTGTTTGCAGCCGTCAATGCGTTTATCGTCAAAAACCCCAGTGCAGGCGGACAATCCAGCAAAATATAATCATAATAAGGTAAAATAGGTTGCAACGCATCACGCAAACGAAATTCACGATTTTCCATATCAACCAAGTCAATATCAGCACCCGCCAACGCCTGCGAAGACGGTAACAAATGCAAATTTGGAACAGCTGTTGACAATATATTATCTGCGATATTCGCTGTTCCCATAATAACACCATAAACACTTTGACGATGGGATGCACGCTCAAACCCAAGTCCTGTACCCGCATTCCCCTGTTGATCCAAGTCAATCAATAAAACACGTTTTTTTATTGCAGCCAATGACGCACCGATATTTATCGCGGTTGTCGTCTTGCCAACACCACCTTTCTGATTTGCAAATGCGATTATTTGTGTCATTTTACCCTTTCCTATTTCTTATAAAGATATAAAAACCAAACGATTCGGTCAAGAACTTAAACAAAAACACACAAAACCAATGTAAAATCAAACAAATACGATTTATTTCACATGAAATATTATTTTATATTTTTATTTAAAAACACCGGCAAACGCCGGGATTTTTATTATTTCAAAGTATTTTCAATACATTCTCAAATATTTCACATGAAATCACCGGCAAAAACGCACAATTATTATAAAACCATCACCTGTTTTTGATGGTATTAATTCGTATTCGAACTTATATTTCTGTTTTGCGACAGCGATTTCAGATTCAATTTCCCGGCCTTTTAATAAAAAAAGCCGGCATTTTGTTCTTCCAACATAATCCATTATCTTTACCAACGACGCAAACGCACGTGCAGTAAACACAATTTTATCGTTTTTTACCGGTAAATTCCGGACAAATTCTTCAACACGACCATGATAAATTGTCAGGTTTTTCAACCCTAATTTTTCCTTTACCGCCGATAAAAATGCAACTTTTTTACCAATAGACTCAATACAAGTTACATTCCAACCTAAAATCGCCAACACAACCGCAGGAAATCCGGCACCACTGCCCAAATCCACCACATTTACATCGTGTGGTAAAACATCCGCAAGTTGTGCCGAATCGGCAATATGACGCGTTTTAATATCATTCAGCGTGCTGGGGGCAACTAAATTCATACGCCCAGACCATTCACGCAACATATTTTCATATTCTTCAAATTTGACATTATTCTTCATAAAGAGTATTCTAGCATAATCATGAAGAAAATAGAAAG
>JAZOUE010000073.1:0-8790 GCA_045658045.1 Candidatus Enterousia sp. | reverse complement strand
GGTTGATATTGTATTAGATGGTAATGGTGTATTGCCTGTTTCTGGAAATACAACAACAACATCTGGTGGTGCAAAATCTATATTCCAAAAAAATACACAAAAGACAAATACAGTTGGTATTGACGGCGAAGATTATGGTTGGATAAAATCAATGAAGATTGATCCATCTGAATTTAGATTTGACTTGGATATATTTGTTCCAAATCCAGACGATTATGTAATCGCACCAGAACGCGTATGGCGTGATAGAATCTTTACTTATATTGACTTTGGCGACAAGGTTATATCTATGACACAGCGTCCAGTCGTTTCGCTATTGGTCGAAGGTGGAGAATCCCCAGTTGGATTCCGCACCGATGGAGAAGACGGCAGATTACTGATTGTAGAGGCTGTTGGCGATATGGTTCTGCGCAGCGGACAAAGAATTGTTTGCATCAAGAAACGTGAAAAACCATTCTTGATTGCAGATACTGCATCTGTCATGGCATTGGCCGAAGCCAATGTCGCACAAAGCATGTTGTCCGGTCAATCATTGAATAATATTGCATACACAGACAGTATGGCCGCAATGAGCATGGGCACTTCATACACAGGTACACCAATGTATGTCGGAAATACTGCAACTGTAAACCCAACAACAGGCGCAGGTTATTATATGCCAGCAGGATTCACAGTACCCCAGACATTACCCGCATCAGGCAGTACTGTAAATATGTTACCACAAGAACGTAATACTGCAGGCGCATATTTGCCACAATCTAATATCCCACTGATAAACAGCAATCAACTGGGTGTTGCTATTGAATTAATGTCAGATACCAGTATGGAAACATTGGCAGATTATTGGGCAACATTACTTGCAAAGTTTAGTGGAGAAGATGGTCAAGGGCTGTTATCACCATATGAAGACATGGCTTTCTTTGCAGTTGACGAACAAGGTGTCGGAGAACTGGGCGCACAATCTTCTGCTGCACGTCAATACCGTTTGCGTGTCGGTCCTTTTGCCGACATTGATACAGCACAAACTCTGTGCAACAAACTGTTAAAAGTTAGCGGCACCAGTTGCAGTGTTGTACGTATGCAATAAATTCTATTTGTAAAATTGTGGGTTCGGAAATGTCAAAGATAAAACAACAATTTATAGACTTGAAACAAAGCACGCCTAAACACATTCAGTGGTTGTTGCTGGCGGCCGCTTTTATCGTTGTTTTAATACTGCTGACACTATTGTTTAGTGGCAGTAAAAAATCTGATTTAAATGATACAAATAAAGAAAAGGCCGAATTAAATATTACACCAACATCTGTAAATTGGTCCGATACCATTGTGGGACAGGAAAAGAAACAAACTTTTACTGTATCAGCTAATACAGAAATAAAAATTTTAGCAGTCAGACAAAGCGATGATTCCAATGGTTTTAGTATGACAGATAACTGTACCCCGATTCAAACAATAAGCAATACAATAGGATGTGCTGTATATGCTACATATGCACCAGTTATGGCAGAAAACACAAAAACAGCGTCTGTGTTTATCGATTGGCATAGCGCGGCAGAAAATGAACAAATGACTCAAACTAGTCAAATCGACATAATACTAAGCGCAGAAGGTGCTATGAAAGAACCAGAGCCAGAGCCTGAACCAGAACCAGAGCCTGAACCTGAACCAGAGCCAGAACCAGAACCAGAACCAGAACCAGAACCAGAGCCAGAACCAGAACCAGAGCCTGAACCAGAGCCAGAACCTGAACCTGTTTTGTCTGAGGCATGTTCGGATTTTGCGTTTCCGGGGTATGACAATTATGGTCGTCAAATTGGATGGATTAAACCAGAAAAAGGTACATATAAGTTTCATCCTTTTTCTGATAAAAAATGTAATAAGCCAACAGGAATTTATAATCCAGACAATGGTATTATTACAGATATAAACAATCGTGGTAAACGCATCGGAACAGATGCAGAACACATCGGATATAATGCTGTCGCAAATGGTAATTTGCCAGAGTTGTCAAACGCCCCCGCAATCCGCGAAGTCAATCGTGCAAGACAACTAACAACAGAAGAATTAAAAACACTAAGCCGTGGTGGTGCTGGTATGAAAAAAATTATTACCCCCGCCCCAAGATCAGATGTCAATTATATTGGTGATGATGACACAGTTGTTGTTTCAAGCAGAATCCAAGATCGTCAATTCTTGTTGCGCCAATATAAACCAATTCCTGCAACAATTGTATCTGATATTCGTGCAGACATTGACGCGTTAAGCCGTGGTGTTCCTGTACGCGCAACAGTCGACAGAAATGTTTATTCTGATAATGGACGTAATGTTATAATTCCAACAGGTACATTATTGTTAGGTTATGTAACAGGCGACATCCCCGGACCATACAAGGCAATTGGTCGTATGAATATAAACTGGTATCAATTCATACTACCAAATGGCGTAACATTTAATTTCAAAGGCGACGGGAACGATCCATATTCTGGGGATTCACAGGGTCGTATTGGCGTACCAGGTCGCGGCAGTACAGACTATCTGGAGCAGTTCTTTATGCCAATGCTGACAGCGCTGGTACCTGCTACAATCAACCTGATAAACCCAATTGCAGATGCATTTGTAAATCAGATTGATTTAGATAATAACACAGTCGTACAAAGTGGTACAATGCGTTCATCTGAATTGGCAAAAAATGAAATTATTACCGCGTGGAATCAAGTTGCACAAAAACTGATGGTTGATATGATGGATAATACAGTTCCACCATTTACAATCGCAGCCGGTACACGCATTACTGTATATTCACCAGTGGATCTGATGGTAACTTGTGGCGCTCATGACGACGAAGAAAATCCAAATCGCAATAAAAAATGCGCAATACATCCATATGACGACGAAAAAAGAGCGAAACCTAACTTTGGTAATATTCAGCCCGCAGATGACAGCTCATGGATTGGTCAATCACGTTCATTCCAGGCAAAAGAATATTGTGTTGAAAAAAATGGACTGTGGCGTGTAAATCCGGAATGCGCAAAACCAGCAACTAACGGTAAAGCAAATCCATGCGGAGGATATTCATATACAACCTTGAAACTATGGTGCGAATCTATGAATTACGAATCAAAGAAAGCATTACAGTACGAGGTTTATAAAGAAGACCAAAAACAACAATACGACCAAAAAATTGAAGATTTGGGTGGGGTTGGTTCTCAACAATTTAACGAAGAAATTTTGGGCGTAAAATATGATGATGAAGGCAATGTGAAAAATCCTTATGCATCATCTGCAACCACAAATGTTGAAACAGTCGAAGTTTTAACTTGCCTTGATGGATCTTTGCCTGATCCAAATGGTTGTTGTGCAGGTGAAATATATACAGATATGGGCGACCAAGGCTTTAACTGTTGTCCAGAAACAGGGGGCGATTGTTTCCCACCAATAGTGGTCAATTAAACACAAAACCCACCAAATGGTGGGTTTTTTAATATAAACAAAAGGAGATAAAATATAACTGATATCTGATACAACATAATTTACATTACAAAGTACGCACATTTGCGTACTTTTTTTATCCAAGAAACGATTTAAACAGCCGATTCGATTCAAATCTTTTTTTTCGCAATCCGAATCTGTTTTCCGATTCAAGCTGCAACCGTTGGTTGTAAGATTTTACAGGAATCTTTTCTTATATTATAACTTTAATACCCAACAAAAATAAAAAGGAGAAAGAAAAATGAACGCAATAAATGCACTGACAGCAACAGAAAAATTTCAATCAGCAGAACAACTGTGGTTTTGGTTCTTGTATTCAAAATCTGTAAGAAATAATTTTTCAAAAATTCGTACAAATCCAACCAAAAGACCGTGTGAAATACTGGATGTAGAAACAATGATTACAAAACTGTATCTATCTGGTCAACTGACCGATGAACAATTATGCGTTATGAAAAAATTTGGTGATAAAAGACGCGCGCCACATCAACATATCTGGTCTGAAAATCGCGCCGCTGCACAATGGAAAAGCGCAATGGATGTAATCGGCGTTGCCGCACAAAAACATGGTTGGATATATTAAAATTCGGGGTACAAAATATGATTATTATCGCATTTTCTGACAAGACATCAAAAATCTTACCACGACTGATTTGTCGTAAATTTAAACATGTCGCACCAATTGCTGTACATAACGATAAATTGGTTATGTATCAATTTGTAAGACGCAATATATGCGCCAAAGTGCATTTGCGTATGAAAGACATAAAAATACTAAACAAAAATGGTTGGCGCTTTATATACTTAACAGGCGATGTACCACCAAATTTTAATACGAAAAATGTACGGACTTGCGTTGAATTGACCAAACGCGCTATCGGATTAGAAAGCAGACTTATACAAACACCAAACGCATTATATAAATATTTGATTTAAAAGAATCCCCCATTTGGGGGATTTTAAGTTTCATAAAATTTATTTACTTTGCTTTTTTATTATCTGCATTTGAATTATGCCGAATATATTCGATACTGTCCAATACAAGACCAAACCAGCTGGCATCCATGCGAACATTATCGTGAACAATACCGGCATCCAGCGCATCATCTTTTGAGTTTGCGCAACAGCATCATTCGCATTCGTATTTGTTTGTGTTTTTGTTTTATTTGATGTCTGCAACCATTGTTGTAACCACATTGTCGCACCCATCATAATCGGCAAGATAAAATATGGATCCATCGCAGATAAATCTGAAATCCACAAAAAGTGTGCGTTACGCATTGGAATAGACACCAACAACGCCTTGTACAATGCAAAGAATATTGGAATCTGAATCATCATTGGCAGACAGCCAGACATTGGCGATGTCTTGTGTGTTTGATACAGTTTCATCATTTCCATCTGCAAACGCATTTTGTCATTTGCATACAGCTTTTGTATACGTTGCATTTCTGGTTGCATCTTTTGCATCGCAACCATATTTGTATATGACTTGCGTGTTAATGGCCACATCAACAAACGCAATAATATCGTCATAATGATAATCGCAACACCATAATTCATAACAATATGATGAATACCATTTAATATCCACAACATTGGACGCGCCAAGAACCAGAACCAACCATAATCAATCGATTCTGAGATGCCCGCTATCTTTTGTTCCGCTGTGTCCAGAACACGCTGTTCACGCGGCCCCGCGAACAAATATGTAACCAGACTTTTTGTATCGCCCGCACCAACAGACACCGCAGATGACGCGATATCAGAACTGTATGCATCGCCAGACTTTTTAACGCGAATTGTTTGATCTGGGCTGTCAATAGATGCAACTGTCTGCCAGTACTGGTCATTAAAGCCTGCAAAGCCATTTGTTGTTGAATATGCATATGACTTTTTATCCAGCTTATGCCATGCGCGTTGTTCAATATCTGAATTTGCATAAACAATCGAACCATTTGCAACCGCAGCAGACTGTGCTTTTCCCGCATTTTCACGCACAACGTGTGCATATGGAGATACAGATACAGCAGATTTAGAATTATTCTTTATCGTATCTGTTATCGTTATAACATATCCATCTGTATCCAAAGTGCGTGTAAATTCAATACCGTCTGAATTACGCCAAGTGTAAGTACCATCTTTTTCGCGCCATACTGTATTTGCAACAGGTGCTGTTGTGCCAGTAGTCAGGAATCCAACCTCTATATAATCATTGTCGCCAGATAATAATGCAACAGGTTCTGCGGAATCAGACGATGCAGGAAATTCATTTAACTGAATATCCGAAATACGCAGACCTTGGATATTTGCAGAAATCTTGTCTGATGTAATCGTTTGTGTCGGAACAGATGACATATCTATAACTGTTGTTTCTGTTGCGGTATCTGTTACAACCTGCTTTGGCGACATAATAGAACCAACCATCCACCAAACAGCTATAAACACCAATAACCACCACAAAAACCCAGAAAAACTAGATTTTTTAGCCGTTGCATTACGATTTGCATTCCACTGATTAAACCCAGAATTATTATTCATATACTGAACCATGATTATTTACCACCCTTTACTGATTTTAAACATTTACGACGCGCAATATACCAATTCAACAGATATAATCCAACGCCAACAACAATACATATATCTGCAATATTAAATGCAGGCCAATGTATTCCACCAATATGAAAATCCAAGAAGTCAACAACCGCACCAAAACGGATTCTATCAATTAAATTACCAATCGCACCACCTGCAATCAATGCTAATGGTACACGCTCATACCCCTTGGCACGTGCGAACAAGTAATGCAAGATAAATCCAATTATCACACCTGTTGCAATGATTATTATCAATGGCAATGATTCACCCAGTCCGCGGAACATTGAAAAAGACGCCCCCGGATTCCAAGTAAACACAATATTAAATATATCGCATACATGCGCCATTAAATACGGCACAGGAACAATTTCCCACGCGCCACCAAACAATGGGACGCCACCTGTGATTAAATACAGCAATATACCCTTGGACAACTGATCCAAAACAATTGCGCCAAAAATAATAGATAAAATTAAACCTGTTTTTTTCATATTTTCCTTTCCCAGTTATATAAGTTGAAATATAACAATATACAATACTAAAAGCAAATAAAAAGTCCCCAAAAATTTGGGGATTTTTTATCAATCTTATTTATCAGAAATAACCGTAGATAGTGCAGCATAATTATTTTCACGCATACTGTGTAATAATTCTTCGATATCGCTGTCCAGAACACCTGCATGTTCCAAGACGCCGTATCCCAAATATAACGATGACTCAATCGTTTCTGGTAATGCAAGATGTGCACCTTGGGCAGATAAAATCTGGGAATCAGCTAAATTTCTGGCACGTGCAAATATTTTAATGCGTGGTGCAATTGATTTAGTCATTATAATCGTACGCTTTGCAGTTGTTGCATTGTCAAGCGCCACAACAACACTTTTAACCTTTCTGGGAGCCAAACCAAACTCACGCAATACATCTGCATTTGTCGCGTCACCATACACAACATTAAATCCCATTTCACGTCCCATCATAACCGCATTTACATCCATATCTATTGCAACATATGGAATCTTTTGTGCATCCAGCATTTGGCATATAATTTGACCAACACGACCAAAACCACATACAATTACATCTGGTTTTATTTTCTGTTCCATGTCTGAATTTGCACGGCTTGCAGGCGCAGACAATATTTTCCCAGTACGTTGCAAATAATCATGTAAACACAACAACAACGGTGTTACCATAATAGACAATACAACAATTGCAGTTAAAACATCTTTGTGTTCAACTGGAATCCCTGCAATACCGCTGGACTTCATTGTTTGTAACATCAACAGCGCGAATTCGCCACCTTGAGCTAAAATCAATGCAATCATTGTTGCGTCTGGAATATTTACATTTCGAACACGCGCAACCATAAACAACGCAACAAATTTTACTAGCACTAACCCAATCACACCACCCAGTACAATATACCAATTAGATGCAATTAAATCTAGGTTCAGCCCCATACCCAGTGTTATAAAAAATAGTGATAAAAATAGTATGGCATACGGTGATATTTCAGCAGTAATTTGATGACGATATATCGTTTCTGACATCAACATACCTGCCAAGAAAGCACCAAGTCCTGCTGGCAAACCCATTAAATCCATCAACACTGCCCAAATAACAATATTTAGCATAACTGCCAGTAAAAATGCTTCTTTGGATTTTAATTTTGCAACCTGACGCAAAAGTGGTGTCATAACAAAACGACCAATCACAATAACAGCAACAATCAGCGCAACAGATATTACCGCAACATCAATCGCAGCCGCCCCCATATTAAATGTTTTGCCAGACAACACTGGCAACATTGCCAACAACGGAATCGCCAACAAATCTTGGAACAGTAATATTGAAAAAGTCTGACGACCCATATCTGTATTTAACTGATTTCTGTCGGTCAATATTTGCAGGTCCGCAGATGTACTGGACATCGCCAACAACATCGCAACCATAATACAACCGATAATAGACCAGCTTGTAAAACTAACCAACATCGGGAACAACATAACGACAACCATTAAAACCTGAGCCGCTCCAAATCCGAATATCGTACGACGCAAACGCCACAGGCGCGTCATATTGATTTCTAAACCAATATTAAACCACAAGAACAAAATACCCAAATCGCCCAAGAACTGCCATGTATCGTTCAATTCAAAAAAATTAAAAACATATGGTCCCGATAATACACCAGTTAAAAAGAACGCAACCAATGCACCAACCTTGGCAGTACGCAATAAATAAACTAGAGTAAATACTATTGCAAAAAATAGCAATATAGATATAGACATTTAAAACTCTCTCTCGCTTTTATTAAGACTGATATTATTATATCAGATTTTGTGCCAATTCTGCAAACTTTTCTGGCGATAAATTTTCTGCGCGTTCAGTTCCCAACAAATCAAAAGACGACCAATCAACATTTGGCATAATTGCGCGTATCATCTTGCGACGCTGACCAAATAATTTTGCAGTTATTTTTTCAATCTTGGATAAATCTTGGATTAAAGAAATCTTTGCAGTGTTTGGAATAATTTGGACAACCGCACTTTGCACTTTTGGGCGCGGAACAAACGCAGTATTTGGAACATCAAATAAAACTTTTGCATCTGCCAGCAAAGATGTCAAAACCGCCAAACGACCATAGTGTTCATCGCCAGGTTTTGATGTGATACGCAATGCAACCTCGCGCTGGAACAT
>JAZOUE010000072.1:0-5732 GCA_045658045.1 Candidatus Enterousia sp. | reverse complement strand
TATATAAAACAAATAAAAAAGTCCAGACTAAATCAAAAAAATCAATAATTGTTTGACTTTTATAAATTTTTTGTACATAATATGTCCGCAAATCCCAAAGATTGCCATTATAATAAAACCAGTTCGCAGTATGCGTGTGGTACATCATCCGACGAGTTTCGTCCTTGATGGCGGTTTTCTTTGTGGTTAAACAGTTAAATTATAAAAGGAGTAAAAATATGGCAACTGTTATTCGTTTGGCACGTCATGGTGCAAAAAAACGTCCTTACTATCACATCGTTGTGACAGATTCTCGTAATGCACGTAATTCTGGCAATGTTTTGGAAGTTGTTGGTAAATACGACCCAATGCAGGCAAAAGACAGCGATAAACGCGTTGTTTTGAAAATGGACGAAGTAAAAGCTTGGTTGGCAAAAGGCGCACAACCATCTGATCGTGTTTATAAATTCTTGGCAAATGCTGGCTTGGTTGCAAAGAAAGCGATTCCTGTTCAGACAAAGAAACATTTGCAATCTGAAAAAACACAGATGAAAATCAAAGACAAAGCTGACAGATTGGCTAAAATCGCAGAAGAAAAAGCCGCTGCCGAAGCTGCTGCAAAGGCTGCCGCAGAAGCAGAAGCTGCTGCACCAGCAGAAGAAGTTGCAGAAGCAACAGAAACAGTTGCAGAATAATTTTTACTGTTTTATTATATCTGCACAGACTGATTGGTTTGTGCAGATTTTTTAACTTTAAAATAAAAGGTAAAATTATGGCAAAATGTCCTTATGATGGATTTGAATGCGAAACACACACAAAACGCATTGAGAAATGGAAATCTATGGTACACAATATCGCCCCAAAGGATGGCCGTGTGTTTTATACCAGTGCCGATATGTTTAACAACTGTGAAGATAAAGACACGTGTATCAGATACATCAATTTAATGAGACAACCACCACAGAAAATAAAATGACAGATTTAAAACGTATCTTAGTTGGTAAAATTGTCGCCCCCCAAGGAATCCGGGGCGAAGTTCGTGTGCAGACTTTTTCACAAAATCCATCTGATTTTAAAACATTGCGTGTTTTTTCCAATGTATTTGCAATTGGTGATTTTAAGTTTGTGCGCGCTGTACCAAATTCAACAGTTGTTATCGGTAAAATTACAGGCGTTGATGACAGAAACAAGGCCGAAACATTACGTGGTACAGAACTGTATATTGAACGCGACACCCTGCCCGATTTAAAAGAAGATGAATTTTATCAGGCTGATTTAATCGGATTTGATGTTGTGCGTCATGGTGAAAAGATTGGTGTTGTTGACTGTTTTCAGAATTATGGCGCGGGGGATATTATTGAACTGGATAATGGTAATATGGTGTCTTTTATTGGCGCAGATGTTGATATGGAAAATAAAATCATAAGGGTTTTGTAATATGTTTACAGATGATAAAATGAATATATATAATAACTGCCCACACATACAAAATACGGATAAAAAGTGTCGCAGAGCGGCTGTTTACGATGCCTTGGACGGGGTAAGATTGCCGAACATCGCAGTAGTAGAATTGCGTTCTGTGTTATTTGAAGTTTGTCGTGCCTGTATGGCAGAAAACACAAAAAGCAAAGAAAGATAAATAATAAGGAAGTGTTATGGCAGATAATAAAAAAATGACAACAATTACAATATGTGCTTTTTATAGCTTAAAATGTCCTTTGGGTGCATGGTTAAAAAGTAATCGTGTTAATAATATTCATTATAATGTCCAGCAAAAGCGTTTGTGTCTGGTTGATGAAAAACCTGAACAGGGGTTTGTATATCAGATGACACATATTTGTAACTGTGGGTGCCGCTGGAAGCATAAAACACGATAAATAATACGAAGGAAAAGGAGATAAATATGCAGTCTGTAAAAGTAACAAAATCAGTTGGTGCTGTCTTTATAGATTGTAATATGTGTAATCCAAACTGTCCGTTGCAACAACGGGTTAAAAAAAGCCCTGATGTTGTGATGTGGAAACCGTTTGATGAAAACAAGGAACATGTGATAAGAACGCGTAATCTATTGGTTGGAACAGAAAAAATTGCACAAAATGCGCAAGAATTTTATGAAATTGCGCGTAAAATGTGCTATAATTGCACCGAAAAACAAAGATAAAATGCATTTTAATATACTGACAATCTTTCCAGAAATGTTCCCAGGTACCCTGTCGGGTGGCGTGGTTGGTCGTGCATTGGATAAAAAGATTTGGTCGTATGATGTTGTAAATATTCGTGACTTTGCAATAAACAACTATGGCAGTGTTGATGACACACAGTTTGGTGGTGGCGCAGGGATGGTTATGCGACCGGATGTGTTGGGTGATGCGTTGGATTCTGTTAAAAACAAGGGTAAAATCATATACTTTTCCCCACGTGGCAAGACATTGAATCAGCAACTGGTGCGTGAATTTGTGTCTGACCAGGATGCGACATACACCCTGCTGTGTGGCAGATACGAAGGTATTGATGAACGCATTATTGAACAATATGATATAATGGAATTGTCAATTGGCGATTATATACTGTCTGGCGGTGAAATTGCAGCGCAAGTTTTTGTTGACAGTTGCGTTCGTCTGTTAGATAATGTGGTTCACGGTGGTGATGATACCACTCAAAATGAAAGTTTCGAAATCGGCGGGCTTGAATGGCCATTATATACCCGTCCGTCAGTATGGCGTGGACAAAGTGTCCCAGAAGTCCTGCTGTCCGGTCACCATGGCAATATCGAACGGTGGCGGAAACAACAATCGGTTGACATAACCAAAGAACGTCGACCGGACTTAATAAAGGAAAATGAAAAATGAGCATTATTAAAAAAATCGAAGCTGCCCAAGTTGCAAAATTAGCGGGCGATAAAAAAATCCCAAACTTCAAAGCTGGGGATACAGTAAAAGTTCACGTCAAAATTAAAGACGGTGACAAATTCCGTATTCAGGTTTTCGAAGGTGTTGTTATCGCACGCGATGGTGGTATGGGCAATAATGCATCCTTTACAGTACGTCGTGAATCATACGGTGTGGGCGTTGAACGTAAGTTCCCATTGTACAGCCCTGCAATCGAAAAGATTGAAAAGACTCGTATTGGTAAAGTACGCCGTGCAAAATTGTTCTTTTTGCGTGGTTTGTCTGGCAAGAAAGCACGTATCGTGGAAGACTTGTCCGCAACAAGCGCAGAAAAAAGTGCAAAATAATCAAAACCCACTTCGGTGGGTTTTTAATTTCTCTATGTGTTTGACATTGTTTGTCTGTGATTGTATCATAGATGTATGAAAAAAATATTTCTTACATTATTATTATCTGCCCTGCCTGTTGTGGCAAATGCGTATGTTGATAAAACAAATGCGGTTATTCGTATTTTAAATAAAGATGCCGGCAAGGTATCTGAACATACAATCAATGTTGGCAATGCGTTGAATTTTGAAAAATTAAATATAGTTTTGCGTTCTTGCAAACAATCTGATCCATTTGATGCAGAAAATTTCTGGGCATTTGTTGAAATTTCTGATTCTGATAACGGTTTGGCGTTCAGCAATTGGCTAAATCGTAATGAGCCGGGTAATACACCGCTGCAACACGCAGATTATGATGTTTGGTTGGTTCGTTGTGAATAAAATACAAGGGAGAGATTAAATGAATTTTATTAAAAAATATTTAAAGTTATTTATTGGTATCGGTGTTCTGATTCTTGTTTTGGTGACTTTCTTTTTTGCAAAACGCAGCAGTGTATTGGAAACAAGTTCTTTGAAAGATTGGCGTGCGGCGTCATTGGATAGACGTATGGCGGCTGCACAAATAATGACAGGTGCGGATAAACATATTGATTTGTTGGTTGCGTGCATAGATAAAATGGCGACTTTGCCAGAATCTGGAGAAATGGCTGTGCGTGATGCGGCATCACTTTGTCAGACTGGGATTATATTAAAAGAAAATTTGTAATGCGTAATCTGGTTGCGTTATTGTTCTTGGCGGCGTGCGGTGCAAATGTTGCAAAAATGTCCGGGAACGATTTTGTTGGTGTAAAATATCTGAATTCCCCGTTGGGCGAAGGTTTTGGTGTGGATTCTGATCCGCTTATTCGATTTGATGCGTTTGATTGTACTACATTTGTTGAAACGGTCTTGGCAGATAATGATGTTGAAAAATTGACTAAAATCAGATATGAAAATGGTAAAGTTGATTTTATAAATCGTAATCATTTTATTGAAACAGACTGGTTGGAAAATAACGGCAATATTGTTGAGAATATCAGTCATAAATTTGGAAAAGTAGATATTCGTACAGTTGTAATTGATAAAAAGTCTTGGTTTAAAACTGTTCATAATATTGATGTTGAATTTGTGCTAGAAACAGTGAATCTGGAATATATACCATATGAAAATATTAGCGATTTAGAGCTAAATAAAACACATGTTGTATTGTTTGTTGCTGACAATCCAAAAATTCGTGATAAAATTGGTACTGATATTGCTGTTGTTCATATGGGTTTGTTGTTGCCGAACGGGGTTTTGCGGCACGCTTCCAGCGAACATAGCCAAGTTGTTGATGTTGATTTCAAAGACTATGTCTTGCAGCGTCAGCGCAATAAAACAAATATTGGAATAGTAATACTGGAAATAAAATGAGTTCGGAAAATTTAATGCGTTTAGATATGGGTAAACTAGATAGCTGCGTTCACAGCGACCGCCCCACCCTGTGTTTGGGTATAGAATCGTCTTGTGATGAAACATCGGCTGCGATTGTTGATTCTGACAGAAATATTTTGGCACATATTATCTATTCGCAAATACCAGAACATCAAAAGTATGGTGGCGTTGTACCAGAACTGGCAGCGCGCGCACATATATTGGCAATTGATGAAGTTATAAAACAAACTTTGAACGCTGCCGGCAAAACAATTGATGATATTGATGTTGTGGCTGCAACTGCTGGGCCTGGTTTAATCGGTGGTGTCTTAGTCGGCTGGATGGCAGCGACAGGTATTGCGCAGTCAACAAACAAGCCGTTGATTGCAGTCAATCATCTGGAAGGACATGCGTTGGTTCCGCGCCTGTGTGCGACATTGGCTGATGGTACAGTTGCGCAAAACGGCGTTGATTTTCCGTATTTGTTGATGTTGGCGTCTGGTGGGCATTGTCAAATTTTATTAGTGCGTGGTGTTGGACAGTATGAACTGATTGGACAAACATTGGATGATAGTGCTGGCGAAGCATATGACAAGGTTTCAAAAATGTTGGGATTGGGGTATCCAGGTGGCCCAGTTGTGGACAAGCGTGCACAAAGCGGTAATCCAAATGCTTTTGCTTTTCCGCGTCCATTGTGTGACAAGCCTGGGTGTGATTTTTCATTTAGTGGCATAAAAACAGCAGCCAGAACGTTTTTAGATAAAGCAGAACAACCTTTGTCAGATGAATTTATAAATGATTTCTGTGCGTCTTTCCAGGCGGCTGTGGTTGATTGTATTGTAAACAGGCTTACAAATGCCATGAAGGATGAACGCGTTATGAACGCACAACCGAAAACGCTGGTTGTTGCAGGTGGGGTGGCAAAGAATTCTGCAATACGTGGTGCACTGGAAAAGCTGTCCAAGAAGTATAATATGACATTTGCAGCGCCGCCAATGAATCTGTGTACTGATAACGGTGCGATGATTGCATGGGCTGGGCTGGAAAACTGGCGTGTTGGAAATATCGTAACAGAACCAATTGCGCC
>JAZOUE010000071.1:0-2973 GCA_045658045.1 Candidatus Enterousia sp. | reverse complement strand
TATCTTGTTTGCAGGTGTTTTATTTGTGACCATTTTTTCGCACGCAGAATAAAATTCTTTTTATAACGATCTTCGCGTTCGCGGACTTTTACGCTTGCTTCAAATATTGCCATTTCACGCATCATTCTGATTAAATCATTTAACATCTTGTTTACCTTATTCTGTTTTGAGTCTTATGATATTTTTGCTTGTTGTATCTTTGTTTGACAGTGTTATAACGCGATGTCATATTTTTTGTATGATATTTTCGTGCATTTTGTTCGCTTGATGATAAACCAGATTTAGGAACTATCAGTTCAGCAGGTGGACATGATATTTCTGGAATGCGTTCTAATATTATTTCTTCTGTATGAATTTTTTCAATTTCTGACAGTATTTCTTGGTTCGTGTCGTTCGGTAAATTCTGTACAATTGGTAATTCAGGTTCAGATAATATTGGTTTAGGTAAATTTTCTTGTGTTTCTGGAATAAATATTACCTTTTCCTTGATGTGGTTATCAGTCCGAATTTTTTCTATTTCGGCCAGTAACCTTGTTTTTATATCATCTGCTAATTTATGTGCAAAGATAACAATCATTTCTTATTTTCGTCTTGTGCGAGAGTCGCGCAACTGTTTCATACGTGCCTTGGTTGTTTTTGCGACCATTTGGTTGTATCGTTGTTTTTGTGTGATTTGTAAGTCTGTAATTTCAATAGTATCATATACAACACCTGTTACATGATTGTCTTCAACGATTCTGATAACTTTTGTCATTGTTTTATCCTTTTTGTTTTTATGCTAATTTTTTACGTAATAATTCGTTTACAACAGCAGGGTTTGCAGTGCCACCTGTTGCCTTCATAACATTGCCGACAAAGAATCCCAGTAACCCAACTTTGCCAGATTTATACTGTTCAACTTGGGACGGGTTTGCGGCGATTACATCGTCAATTATTTTTTCAATTGCACCAGTATCTGTCATTTGCTTCATGCCGAATTTATCAGCGATTTCACGTGGTGTGCCACTTTCGCCGTCCAGCATTTTGATAAAGATTTCTTTGGCTTGTTTTCCGTTGATTGTATTTTCAGAAATCATTTCTACCAGTTCTGATAAATCAGATGGTGTAATGATACGCATTTCATCAACAATACCGGATTTTTCGTTCTTTTCATCCCAGTTTTCAGGATGTGCAAACAGTTCACTTATCATCCAGTTTGCAATTGATTTTGCCTGTTTTGTATTACCGTTTACTGCTGTGTCAAACCAACGCGATACATCAACTGTTTCTGTTAATCTGGCAGCGTCATATTCAGACAGCCCGAATTCCGCCGTATAGCGGGCGCGTGTCGCAGATGGTAATTCTGGCATAGTGCTGCGAATGCGTTCAATTTGTTCGTCCGTTATTTCAATTGGTAATAAGTCTGGATCTGGGAAGTAACGATAATCCAGTGCGTCTTCTTTTGAACGCATTACAGATGTTGTGCCTTCGCCTTGATTGTATCTCATTGTATCTTGTGTGACAGTGCCACCATTTTCATAAGCTTCGATTTGGCGGCGTGCTTCGTATTCAATTGCTGTTTTAATGAATTTGAAAGATACCATATTTTTTGTTTCTGTGCGTGTACGGAATTCTGTTGAACCGGCTGGTCGTACAGATACATTTACGTCTGCACGCATTGAACCTTCTTCCATGTTTGCCTTGGATACGCCCAGTGCACGTGCGATTTCGCGAATTTCACGCAGGTATCTTTCTGCTTCGTCTGGGGAAGAAATATAAGAATTGTTTTCTGGATTCTTTGTATCCAAGAAAGTTACTATTTCTAATAATGCAACGCCCGTACGATTATAGTCAGCAAAGGATTTAGTTGGGTGTACATCATGCTTTAATTTTCCTGCGTCTTGTTCCAGATGTGCGCGTTCAATGAAAATCTTTTTAGGGTTACCATCATCACCCATAATTTCAATCCAACCGCGACCAACAACAGGTGGTTCGTCCGCAGGTTGTGAGATTTGATAACCTTGGGGCAGGTCAGGGTAGAAATATTGTTTGCGTGCAAAACGACTGCGACGTGAAATTTCTGCGTTTATACCCAAACCAAATTTAATTGCCTGTTCAACACAGTATTCGTTTAATACCGGCAACATACCTGGCATTGCAACGTCAACCATTGATACTTGGGTGTTCGGGGATACTGTTGGGTTATAGTCAGCGGATGCACCACTGAATAATTTTGAATTAGATAACACTTCTATATGTGTTTCCAGTCCAATTACAACTTCCCAATCGCCTGTTTTGCCTTTTATCGTAAACATTTTTTCTTTTTCCCTTGCTTTTTTGTTTTTTGTGTCTTATTATTTGTCCCGCGTTGGCTAGGTAGCTCAGTTGGTAGAGCAAGGGACTGAAAATCCCTGTGTCGGCGGTTCGATTCCGTCCCTAGCCACCATCATCTCCTTTCTTTCGACCATCGCGGTCGATTTTTTTATGCCCAAAGAGATGATGTAATTATTCATTTTATTTCCCCATAATTGTTGTTGGGCGGTTGTCAATGTTTGCAGATGCTTCAATATGTTTCGCCAATTGTAAAACCTGCATATCTGCAAAGCGTGGACCGACAACCTGCATTCCCTATGGCAGGCCGTTTTGTGCCAATCCGCAAGGAACGCTGCATGCAGGAATGCCTGCCAAATTCATTGCGACTGTGAATAAATCCAACGCATAGAATTCCAATGGTGATAATGAAGAATCTAGTGGCATTGCAGTACCTGCAGATGATGGGCATACGATTAAATCGCATTGTTCAAATGCAGAATTAAAGCTGTCTGCAATCATACGGCGTACGCGTGCGGCCTGCATGAAATATACATCGTATGATTCGCTTGACAGTACCGCAGTACCAATAATCATACGGCGTTGTACTTCGTCACCAAAGCCAGCAGCGCGTGTTTTCTTGAATGTGTCATAGATATCTTTGCCTTCGACACGCAGACCATA
>JAZOUE010000070.1:0-5059 GCA_045658045.1 Candidatus Enterousia sp. | reverse complement strand
AAATATGGACACAAATTTTCACGCAGGCAATGACTTTTACCAATACGCTACAAACGGATGGCGCACCGCAAACCCAATTCCAGACGACTATTCACGATATGGTGCTTTTGAAGTTTTAAGGAATACCAATCTGGAACGCACGCGCGAAATTGCAGAAAGCGACAATGGCAAAATCGGCACATTATACAAGGTTGCCATGGACGCAGAAAAATTAAACAAAGACGGCACAAAACCCGTTGCCGGTTTAATTACAGAAATCGACAATCTGATACGCGCAAATCTGGAAGAATACTTGGGCCGTATGATGACTTTTTCATCTGCGTTTTTGGGCGATGGTGTTGGACTTGACGAAATGGACAGCGAACATTTCCTGTACAATATTGGCCAGGGCGGAATTGGCATATCACGTGATTACTATTTTGACGATGATGCAAAATCTGTCGAAATCAGAAAAAAATATCAAGAATTCATCGCGAAACAAATGAAAAATTTTGGCATTGATGTTGATGTAGAAAAATTGTATGCACTGGAAGAACGCATGGCAAAATCTTTCTATCCAAAAGAAAAACTGCGTGACCCACATGCAAACTATCACAAAATGAGCATTGCAGAAATCAAAGAAAAATTTACAGGATTTGATTGGGATAAATTCTTGTCTGCACGCGGTGCATCACACGCAGAATATATCAATATCGCACAACCCGAAGCAATCACAGAATCAATTGCAATTATGAACGATACTGATTTTGATTTAATCAAAACATATTTAAAATATCGTATTGTTAGTTCTGCAGACAGCCTGTTGGATGACAAATCATACGACATATCTTTTGATTTTTACAATCGCACAATGGCTGGACAAAAAGAACAAAAACCACGTTGGAAACGCGCAGTATCAATGATTGATGGTTCGCTGGGCGAAGAAGTCGGCAGACTATATGTAAAAAAATATTTTTCACACGACGCAAAAAAACGTATGCAACAGCTGGTAAAAAATCTGCAACGCGCATACGCAGAAAGAATAGAAAACCTGGATTGGATGAGCGACGAAACCAAGCAAAAAGCGTTGGAAAAATTATCAACATTCAAGGCAAAAATTGGTTACCCAGATAAATGGCGCGACTATTCAAAACTGGAAATCAAAAATGATTCATTGTGGGAAAATATGATGCGTGTCGCACAGTTTGAAGATGCGTTCTGGATTGAAAAAATTGGCAAACAAAAAGACCCAACAATCTGGTATATGAACGCACACGAAGTAAACGCATATTACGACCCATCATCAAATGAAATTTGCTTTCCAGCAGGTATCTTGCAATATCCATTCTTTGATATGAATGCTGATGATGCATTTAACTATGGCGCGATTGGTGCCGTTATCGGACATGAAATGACACATGGATTTGATGATTCTGGTCGCCACTTTGATAAAGACGGAAATATGAAAGACTGGTGGACAGAAGAAGACGCAAAAAGATTTGATGAATTGTCCAATGTCATGAAAGAATTCTTTAATACAATTAAGATAAATGACGAAGTCAATGCAAACGGTGAATTTACACTGGGTGAAAACTTGGCAGACTTTGGTGGTGTAACAATTTCATTTGATGCGTATAAAAAATTTGGCACGCCGTCTGAAACAGTTTCTGGTTTAACATCTGATATGCGTTTCTTTATTTCATACGCAGGCGCATGGGCGCAAAACATTCGTCCTGACGAAGAACTAAGACTAACCAAGGTTGACGAACATTCGCTGGGCAAAAACCGCGTAAATGGAATACTGCCACATATCAACGCATGGTACGATGCATTTGGAATTACACCGAATGATAAAATGTATATCATGCCACAAAATCGTGTCAAACTGTGGTAATAAAAAAATCCCCATTATGGGGATTTTTAATTTGTTATTTTTAATAACTCTCGGGCAATATTATTACGGGCGGCCTGTTCATATTTATTGCGATAATATTCTGTATTAAAAATATATACACGGTTCAAAAATAGATTTAATATTTTGACTCTTTCTGCATAGAAAACATCATCTGAATATTGCTGATATTCTTGTCTTATTTGATTGGCATATTTATCATATTCTGTATCAACCGCGCCCAATGTTTGCAAATCTAAATCTTGCATTAATTGCCCATCAAAATCAACATCTTCACATTTATCATAATCAGTGGATTTGATTAAAGCAGCAACATAATCACAGTTGTATCTTAAAGAAACTTTATATAAAAATTCTTTGGATTTTTTTATACTATCATCAACATCGTTTGCGTTACCGTGCACATAATCATGCATAATAATTGCAAACATAAACTCTTTAGCGTTTTTTATTTTTTGCGCGCTTTCAGAACACCGCATAAATTCATCGAAATTATTCAACATATTTAAGATATGATTTATATCATGATAATTTCGCCCAACGGCTGTATATGTTTCAAAAATATCTTGAGATAAAATTTCTACATCGTCTTTATGAAAACCCAAATCAGACAAAACTTGTTTTATTCTGTGTTTCATATTCATACAGTTTAACAAAAAAATAATTAAATAACGTATAAATTATTTTCCACTGGCGACACGTTCGCGGAATTCTGTGCTTGGGCGAAAAGACGCAACACGACGCGCAGATATTACCGCAGACGCACCTGTTTTTGGATTACGTCCCATACGCGCATTCTTTTCCAAGATTTTAAATGTACCAAGACCTGCAAATTTAACTTCTTCGCCGTTTATCAACGCTTCGCATATTTCATCAAATACAACATCAACCATTTTATATGCGTCCGCAGTTGTTAAGCCAAAGCGTTCACGCAGTCTGTTTGCAAAATCATTTCTTGTAATTGTTGCCATTTCTATTTTCCCTTAGCTTTTTATTATCGGTTGATATTATACATTTCACAAACCAAACTTGCAATATCTAAATAAAAAAATAAAACAGGATTTTCATCCCGCTTTATTTACATCAGTTTTTCATACTCTTCTTGCATTTTATTCAATTCTGATTTAAAGCTGTCTAATTTATTCAACGCTTTTTCATAGAACTGTTTTTGTTTCAATGCGCGTTGCAATTTTTCTGTATCTGTTTCTGTTGACAACTTTTGTATTTTGTTAATACCTTATACAAATTTATTGAACATATTTTTATTTTAGTTTAGTATTGTTTGGTCGTCCCCATAGTTCAACAGGATAGAACAAATTCCTCCTAAGAATTAGATGCAGGTTCGAGTCCTGCTGGGGACGCCAAGTCCGCACAGGACGAAGAACCGTTCAAAGCAACAAAGTTGCGACAGGTTCGAGCCAACGGCGAAAGGGGCCCACGATATCATCGTGGGAATTACTGTCCTGCTGGGGACGCCAAGATAACAGGAAATATTATGAAAAACAAGGCAATAAAATTTGGAATTATCGCAACAATCGCACCACATATATTCTGCTGTGGTCTGCCGATGTTACTGGCGGTTATTGGTCTGATTGCACCAGACGCGGCGCACTTTCACATTTTACCACATTGGATGGAACCATGGTTGTTTGTGTTTTCTGGGGGTATGTTGGGGCTGTCGTGGTATATGGTGGGCCGTGATTGCGGTTGCGAATGTGAACAGTGTGGCGGCAAATCTTCACACAAGACACAAAAGATTATACTATCTGTGATAACAGTTGTATTTATAATCAGTTTGATATTGCACTTTATATCCCACAGTCATTAAAAAATCCCCGGTTTGGGGATTTATTTTTCTAGCGCCATATTGATTTGGCGCATATTGTCGTTTATATCGCCACTGGCGTCTATTTCAGCAAAATGTATATTCGGCACCGTTCGCAAGTATTCAATCGCCGGCATTGTAATCTTAAAGTATGTATCAATACGTTTTTGAATAACATCTGGGTCGGCATCATCGATACGCTTGCCTCCTTCGCGGTTGCGTTTGCTGATACGGAATTTCAAGACTTCTGTTGGGACAGATAAATACACCACATAAATATCAAATTTATCTGCATAATTTTCAATTGTCCATTTGGCCTGGGACAGCGAACGCGGAAAACCGTCCAAGATAATATCTGAATCCGATTTGATTTCATCTGACATTATATCAAACAGCAGTTCATCCGGCACCAAGTTACCCGCCGCAATCGTTTTTGCAACAGCGGATTCTGGTGGCATTGCACGCAAAATCGCCCCGGTTTCAATATATTTGTAATTTCCGCTTTCCATCAAGGCACGTGAACAAGCCCCCTTGCCAACACCCTGACCACCCATCATTAAAATCAGTTTATGTTTCGTACTCATACTATTCTTTGTAGCCCCACCACTGTTTTACTTCCTTGTCATTCCTGCGTAGGCAGGAATAGGGTCTTGAAAATTTACAATACTCTAACATGAACAGTCTTAGAATTTGGTTCGCATCGCTCACACTGTTTAGTCCCACTCCTGCCTACGCAGGAGTGACAAGAGTATATTACCTCATAAGATTTATTATACCATAAAAAATAAAACTGGGCAAATTTTGCCCAGTGGATTTTATTCCGAAACACGCAAATTATTTTTTGCTGTTTTCGATTGCAGCGCCCAAGATGTCGCCCAAAACAGAACCACTGTCTGCTTCGTTCGAGAATTCTTTGACTGCTTGTTTTTCCAATGTTACCTGTAATGCACGGACAGACAATTTAACTGTGTTATCTTCTACAGATACAACAGATGCTTCGACTGAATCACCGATGTTAAATTTGCCTGTATCCTGTTCTGATTTTTCACGTGACAAGTCTGTACGACGGATAACACCACGTACATCGCCCGCCAATGTCAAAACCAATTCATCAGGTGTGATTTCGGAAACTGTACCGCAAACAACAGCGCCTTTCTTCAAAGATACAGCGTTGTTTTCTGCGCTTTCGGTCAATTGTTTGATACCCAATGTAACGCGTTCTTTTTCTGGATTGATGTCCAAGATTTTCGCAGTTACTTCTTGGCCGCGAACGAATTTTTTCAATTCTTCTTCGTCCAATTTGTTCCAAGACAAGTCAGAAATATGAACCATACCGTCCAATT
>JAZOUE010000069.1:0-3183 GCA_045658045.1 Candidatus Enterousia sp. | reverse complement strand
ATTTACTTCATTGATATTTTCAGACATAGTACCTTTCCCTAAGTTTTTACATATCAAACATAGCAGATTTTTGCACTTTTGGTCAAGAAATAAACACAAAAAAACATATTGACAAAACAAATAGTTAGTATATAATAAAGTCAACAAAAATAACTTAAAGGACAAAAATATGTTTTTACCATTCTGGAAAGTTTTCGTGTATGTTTTCACATACTATCTAATCTTGGAAGGCTTAAAACAACTTGGTTTAGTAAAATCTAAATAAAAAGGTTGCGTTTTTATAAAACCTGTGGTTAAATATACGCACAAACGGATTTTTTCCATGGTGCTTATGATGCTGCTCGGGCACGGTGGAAGCAAAGGAAACAAATAAAAACTAAGGACATAAGTCATGGCAACAAAACGTACATATCAACCATCTAAAACACGTCGTGTTCGCACACATGGTTTTCGTGCAAGAATGGCAACAGCTGGCGGTCGCGATGTTTTAAATCGTCGTCGCGCATGTGGTCGTAAAAGATTGGCTACAACAGCTGCAAACTAATAAAAATTCCGCCAAATGGCGGTTTTTTTATTTTAATTTTTTACATTGACAAAACGCTTTGTTGTATTACAATCTCAAATTATGGATTCAGATTTAAAAGATTATATTTTATATTTAATCAAAACATCCTTTGTGCATTCGATATCAACAGAAGGATGTAGCGCGTATGTCATAGGTCAAAATATCAATGACTACGATTTTTTATTAACTACTAAATACTCGCACGCAACACCTGATGATATTTGGTGTGAATACGAATTATTTTCGCACGTATTCCCTGTATATAAAATAGCATTGTCATTAAACCAAAAAATTCAAAAAGACGATACTTTGGCACAAGATTTTTTAATGCTTTTAAAAAAATGCTCTAACAAAGTTAAATTACAAGAAAGAAATGCACAAAAAAACATGTTCTTGCGCACTTTTGTAAACAACATGCAAGAATTAGAATACTAAATCGCCCGAACAACACGACAAAATGTAACACCATATACAGCAGATGCTCCTGCACGCATCAACACACGACGCAACTCTGAAAAAGTCGCGCCAGTCGTCATAACATCATCGACCAACAAAATCTTTTTGCCACGAATATTTTCTGGATTTATAACACGAAATACACCATGTATATTTTCTGCACGTTCACGTGCGTTTTTATGTCCCATATCAGGTCTGTGAATACGACGAACAGAATCCAAATCCATTTTCACACCCAACGCATTTGCAATCGGGCGCGCAAGTAAAGTCGCCTGATTATAACCGCGTTTGAATAATCGCCTGTTTGCCAACGGCACAGGCATAACAACATCTGCATCAACATCAATATCACGCAACGCCCAAATCATCGCACGCGACATAAATCTTGCGTACGCAATACGACCACCATGTTTGAACGGCAACATCGCAGAACGCGACGCATCATCATATACGCACGCCGAACGTATCCAATCAAGCTCACAATTACCAGACGCACATGTCGGACACAATGGCGTACCACCTAAATCTAAATCCGCAGGAAACGGATAGCCACACTTTACGCATTTTGGATTATCAATCCAATTCATTGACGTCCAACATACCGCACACAATTCACCATGTGTTGATACCGGCGTATCACACAATGGACACGCCGGCGGGAATAAAAATTCAATAACAGATTTTAATATTTTTACCACGACATACTTTTATAAGACTTTTTCCCAACTGTATCGCCAAAAATATCACGATGCTGTTCTGTTATTGTATCATACTGATCACTGGACAGTATACGCAAAACAAAACCAGATTCTTTACGATTTGACAACATTGGAACAATTCTTTGCTTTGCCACACCATTATCAACCAAAACCTGCTCTATTATCGCCAAACGACGCGCCGCAATTTTTTTAACATCGCTATTTTGTGTCATATACTGCGGAATTACAACCTGAACTGCACGTGTTGGCTTATTTACAACAATCCCCGCAAACTCTGTCAACAAGTTATAATTTGCGCGAGACAATGCTGAATCGTCATCACGAAACTTTATTTTTATCTCCATTGGGCGAATATTATTTCCTTCGGATAAATCAGCCTTGGCTGTAAAACCTTCGATACTAGACGACATATCACTGGCCACATCGAAACGGTCTTCTATTGAATATGCTGATAAATGTTTATTTTCTGACAAGAATGTTTTTCTGAACGCCTGACGCAATTCGCTTGGCGTCATCTTGGCCATATCTTCACGAACAGACGCAACACGTGGCGATACATTTTGTTCAACACGACGCGTTATAACATCGTCTGCATTCATATCAACAACCATGCGACGCAAAGAAATACTATCAGTTTTTGGTTCTGCATCAGCCACCGCAACAGATTCAACTTTGGCCGTTGCAATAGGCGCAGCAATCACACGTGGTGATACACTACGCACACTTTCTTCGGTGCGTCTTTGTAAATCAACCAAACGCGCAATCTGAGCATCCATATCATTTTCACTGTTGCTGACCAGAACTTTTTCTGATGAAACAACAGGTGCAACAGTTGCACGCGCTTGGTCAATTCTCTCCTCTGGTAAAAGGGTGTCTGTACGATATACAGAAAATTCGTTTGGATTTGGCATACGTAATGCAACATCATTTTTTGCCCACAAATCAGCACTTGGGCGACGCGGCACCAAAACATCATTTGCTGCAATTATTTCGCTGCCAACATCTGCGGTTTTTGGTTGTGTTTGCGCCTTGGCGGTACGTGCAACAATCTGTTTTTTGCGCGTTGAAGCAACTTTCTTTACAGGTTCTGCAATACTTTCACCAAACGCATCACGCGCAGAAACACCACCTGAGGCAATATTTACAACAGGCAACTTTGCACTGGCAAACGCAGGCAACATAACAAAAACAGACAATACAGAGATTGTAATACGATGCATTTTTCCTTTCCTTCCGATATCATCATAGAACAAATGACGAATCGCACGCAAGAACAAAATACATCAAACAGATAAAAAACTTTTATTTTGTGACTTCGTCAGCAATCAAATTGGCCGCATTATTTTTTATCAACGCTTTTTGTGCCATCTTTGATAAACGCGACGGATTATCAAACAAATCCGTCAAAGTCGCAGTCAACCAACGAGGTGTAAACTTGGCCTG
>JAZOUE010000068.1:0-3078 GCA_045658045.1 Candidatus Enterousia sp. | reverse complement strand
CAACGTTATGACGCGTCTTGACATATTCCGCCCCAGGATTACCCAAGCCAACAATTAAAACAGGTTTATTTTCTTGCATATTTCATACCCTTTTCCTATTATAATAACATATAAAGGAGAAAACATGAAAACAAAAACACTTGGTTTTTTAACAACTGCTGCAATTATGTTAACTGCTGGCGCGGCGAATGCAAATTTATTATTTGATGTTTATGCTGGTGGTACGTTTGGAATTGGTGGATACACATTATTTGCAGATAAAAATGAATCTTTCTCTTCAACGACATATGGTGCGGTTTTGGGTATGGATATCCCAATGTTCCGTATCGAACTGGAATACAATTACTTGGATTCTGATGATGCGACATTAAATATGGGATTTGTAAACGGTTACTTTAAATTACCAACACCTGTGGTAAAACCATACATCGGCGCAGGTATCGGCACAACTTTCAGCAGTGAATTTACACCTGTTGCACACACAACAATTGATATTGATGACACAATCGTATATCAAGGTATGCTGGGCGTAACACTGGACATTCCTGTTGTTCCATTTAACATTGACTTGGAAGGCCGCATTGTATACGCATCAGATTTGTTTGAATATATGAACGACAGTTATGATGCTTTGCAATACGAAGGTCGTGTAAAATTACGCTATGTATTCTAAACAAACCGGAATACGCTTTTAAAAACAACGGGGGCGTTACGCCCCCTAAATTAAACAAAAAATGGATAAAACTAAATGCTGACACTAATTGATGGGAATTCTTTATTATTTCGTGCTTATTATGGGGTTCACAGTCGGCTGACAAAATCAGACGGCACACCGACCGGCGCAGTATATGGTTTTATCAATATGATTTTACCGATATTATCATCTGCCAAACCTGATGATATAATTATATGTGTTTTTGACGCGTCACGCATTACATTCCGCCAAGACATATATCCCCAGTATAAAATGAACAGGTCTGAAACACCCGCTGACCTGATTGCCCAGGGCGAAACGATTCGCCACGCATTGGTTCAAATGGGACTTCCTGTACTGTGTGTCCCAAATGTAGAAGCAGACGATGTCATCGCCACACTGGCACGTAATAACTGCGATTCGGTTGATTCAACCCGCATTATCACCAGTGACAAAGACTTAATGCAGCTGGTATCAAATTGTGTATTTTTGTACGATACGATGAAGCAACTGGAAATTCGCACCCCCCAGGTATTGGAAAAATTTGGTGTTCAACCCAACCAAGTAACCGATGTACAATCATTGATGGGCGATTCGTCTGATAATGTGCCTGGTGTTCCAGGAATTGGTCCCAAGAAAGCATCTGAACTTATCAATCAATTCGGCACATTAGATAATTTGTATGCTAATTTGAATCAGATTCAAAACGAACGCATACGCAATTTATTAAATGACAACCGTGAAATGGCATACATTTCTAAACAACTGGTCACTTTAAAAGACGATGTTGATTTATCAGGAATGAAAATTAGCCCATTCAGATTTAATAAATCTGGGGCGTTATCGTTTGTAAAAAACGAACTGGAAAGCAAATCACTGTTTGAAAAAATTGGCAAAAGTTTTCCCGACACAGAATCTGAACAAAATGATTTTGGGTTCTATTTCGCCGGCAACGCATGCGAAATTAGTTCGGCAACACATACCAGTACAGAACCAGAAAACAAACAAATAGAATTCAAACACAAAACAATAAATACTGCCGATGAACTGACAAATTTTTTATCCAGCGTCACAGACATTATCGCCATTGACACGGAAACAACCGGACTGAACCATACGCGTGATAAACTGGTTGGAATATCATTGGCAACATCAAAAACAGACGGCATATACATACCCATCAGACATAAAACAGGAACTTCTGATTTATTCAGTGGTGAAACATTGGCACCAAATCAATTATCAATTGACGAAGTCCATAAATTACTATGGCCAATACTGACAGACAAAAAAATCACTAAAATCGGGCATAATTTAAAATACGATTTGCACATACTTGCCAATGAAGGCTGGAACATTGAAAAATTCGCCCCGATTGATGATACAATGTTGCTGTCATATATATTGCATGGCACGACGCATGGTCATGGGCTGGACGAACTGGCACTAAAATATCTTGGACACGAAACGATTAAATTTGCATCTTTGTTTCCGCCCAAAACTAAAAATGCAGATATGCGCTTTGACACATTGTCAATTGATATCGCATCTAGATACGCGGCCGAAGACGCATGTATTTGCAGTGCATTGTATGATTTAATGCGCCCAGAATTGAATCAGAATGAAAAACTGCGCAAACTGTACGAAACATGTGATTTACCATTATTAAAAGTACTGTTAAAAATGGAACGCATCGGCGTTATGGCAGACAAATCAAAACTAAATCAGTTATCTGGCGTATTTCATGAACAGTTAAAGAAATTAGAATCAGAAATTTGGGAACTGGCCGGCCACGAATTTAATATCGCCAGCCCAAAGCAACTGGGCATAGTCTTATTTGATGAACTGGGTTTACCTGCGAATAAAAAGCGTTCTACGGACGCCGACACATTAAACGATTTGATTGACGAGCACCCAATCATTGAAAAGATTTTATCATGGCGTTCTATTGCAAAGTTAGCAGGCACATACGCAGACGCATTGCCGCATCAAATTGAATCAGACGGACGAATTCATACCACTTATTTACAGACCAGCACCAATACTGGTCGCCTGTCCAGTCGCGATCCAAACCTGCAAAACATTCCGATTAAAACCGAACTGGGCGAAGAAATAAGACATTGTTTTATCGCGTCGCCTGGGAATGTTTTAATATCAGTTGATTATTCACAGATTCAGTTACGATTGCTGGCAGACATTGCAAACATTCCGACATTCAAAGAAACTTTTAATAATAGTCAAGACATTCACGCCCAAACTGCCCGCAAGATATTCAATATTCCGGCCGACCAACCCGTACCAAAAGAGATGCGTCGTGCGGCCAAGACTGTAAACTTTTCTATTATATACGGGATTTCATCATTTGGTCTGGCGGCACAACTGGG
>JAZOUE010000067.1:0-12632 GCA_045658045.1 Candidatus Enterousia sp. | reverse complement strand
ATTTATTTAATACCATTTATTGTCGCAATAATGTATTATTTTAGCAAAATAAACATAAAACCTAAGGTAATATATTATGACAATACATCCAACTGCTATTATTCACGAAGGCGCTAAAATCGGTGCAGATTGTAAGATTGGGCCATATTGCATTATTGGGCCAAATGTTGTGCTGGGCGACCGCGTGGAATTGGTTTCTCATGTTGTTATTGATGGAAAAACATCGATTGGTGATGATTCTATTGTGTACCCTTTTGCAGTACTGGGCGTAATGAGTCAGGATTTAAAATGGCAAGACGAAGCCGCAATGACGGGCTTGCGTGTTGGTAAGCGTTGCAGAATTCGTGAATATGTAACAATTCATTCTGGAACACCTGCATCAGACGGTACTGTTATTGGCGACGATTGTCAGATTATGGTAAATGCACATGTCGGTCATGACTGCAAGATTGGAAACAGTGTTGTTATGTCTAATCTTGTTCAGGTCGCAGGACATGTAGAAGTAGAAGACTTTGCGATTTTATCTGGTGGTGTAATGGTCTTGCAGTTTGCGCGTATCGGACGCAATGCATTCGTTGGTGGTATGTCTGGCGTTGGCAATGATGTATTGCCATATGCGATTTATGATGGTGGACGTGCTGTATACCGTACAATCAATCGTGTTGGTTTGATGCGTCATGGATTTACAAACGAAGATATGCATGCGAATCATGCTGTGTATTCTGCGGTGTTCCGTACAGATGAAGGTACTGTTGCAGAACGCTTGGCCAAGGTTCGCAAAGAAGTAAAGAATAATAAATATGCGATGGACGCAATTGACTTTATTGAAAACCGTTCAAAGCGTGGAATTGGTACATCAAAAAATGCAGAATAAGAAAAAGCGCATTTTTATAATCGCTGGCGAAGTTTCTGGTGATGTCTTGGGTGGGCGTATTATGGCAGAAATGCCAAACGCAGAATTCGTCGGTATCGGTGGCGAAAATATGCAACGTGCAGGATTGAAATCGCTGTTCCCGATGTCTGATTTGGCAGTTATGGGAATAGTAGAGGTTGTTGCCCATGCAAAAACACTAACAAAACGCATTAAACAGACTGTTGAAGCAATATTGGAATATAAACCTGATTTGGTTTTAACAATTGATTCGCCTGGATTCGCAAAAAGTGTTATTAAACAAATTCGTAAAAGCGATGCTGGAAAGAGTTTGATTGAATCTGGATTGCGTTTTCATCATGTTGTTGCGCCCCAGGTTTGGGCATGGCGCTCTGGACGTGCAAAAAAGTATGCCAAGATATTTGATAAACTGTACGCGTTTTTTGATTTTGAAGTACCTTATTTCACAAAATATGGTTTGGAAACAGTTGCAGTTGGGCATCCGATTGCAGATGGTTTAATCGGTAAGTATAAATCACAACAGTCTGAAAAAATTATTACCCTTATCCCGGGCAGCAGAATGAGCGAGGTAAGGCGCCTGATGCCACTGATGCGTGATATTGTGGACAGGCTGGTTCGCGATGGTTACCGTGATTATCAATTCGTGATACCAACTGTGGAAACAACAGAACAATATATCAAGGACACAGTTAAAAATTGGGCTGTTGCGCCGACGTTGGTACCATCATCTGACAGATATGATGTTTATGCCAAAACATATATTGCAATTGCAGCCAGTGGCACTGTGTCTGCGGAATTGGCGATGTTGCATGTGCCTGCGGTTATTGTGTATAAGATGAATCCGATAACGATGTGGATTGGTCGCAGATTGATACATGTAAAGTGGGTGTCGCTGGTAAATATTTTGTTGAATCGTGGTGTTTATCCAGAATGTCTTGGTGGCGATGCAAATGTTGACTGTGTTTTAAATGCTGTTCAGAATTTAACCATACCTTCCCGACGTGATAAAATGATTTCTGACTTGAAAAGTGCCGATAAATTATGGAAAAAAGCGCGTGGTGGCACATGTGCATTGATTGCTGAACATTTGTCTAAATAAGTAGATATTTTTGTTGGCAAAGGGTTTGTTTTTATGTTATAATATACATAACAAAGGAGAAAAGAATGCGTTTATTATTTGTTGGATTTTTTTGTTTGTTATGTGGCGGTGCGTTTGCTGCGCAACCTGCGGTACCAACAACTTCTTATGTAAATGATGCGGGAAATTTAACAACTGGCACGGTTGCGATTGAGCGTTTACCTGTTGGTTCTGGTGCGGGTACTGTTGCATCTGGTGCAGATGTCAGATTTGATACTGTTTCTATTGGTCAACCAGGTGAAGAATCAACTGGTCGTGCGTTGGTTTGGATTGAAGAATAAGAAATAAATGTGAATTAAAAAAATCCTGCAATCGCAGGATTTTTTGTTTTTCTATTCTTTTTATCTTAGCCCTTTTGCGCGACAGCATGCAGATGCAGCTGCTTGCCAGCTGGCATATTCTGTTGATGGACTGCGCAGGTCGCGCCATGGTTGCCAGCCACTGCAACGTTTGTTAGATCCGTTCCCAGTACATTTTGCATATCTACGCAATGAGCAAGTTTGATTTGAGACTCGTCCCATATCTGTTGTACATTTGACAACGATATTTTGATTTTTTGCGTCATTTTTGCCTAATTCTTTGGATGACATAACCTGATATGCGTTTGCAGTGCAAATGGTTGTAATTACCATAATAGATGCGATAAATAGTTTTTTCATTGTATGCCCCCTTGCCTGTTGTACATGTATATTATACGGAATTGTTTTATTAAATACAATGGGAATCTGTACAGCTTATTGATTCGTTGTCCATGGAATGTCGTTCATAATCAGATAGTATATTTCTGGGTTATCTGTATCTGGTGCTCGTAAGACAGGTTTTACAACATATATATCGACATTGCATGGCCAGCTTGAGTCGCCTTGAACTTCTAATAGGTCTTCATGGAATTTAGCAGCAAAATCCATTGCTTGCAGATACGCGGCATCATCGTCTTCGGCGCTGGTTGAATCGCCAGCCCACATCAGCCACATGCCATAGTTTACTACATTTTCTTGACCTGGAATATCGTCTGCAGACAGCAACAACAGCGGTTTAAATTCGATATCGCTTGTAAAATCGCCTGTGCTAGTTTCTGTAAAATCCCACATTTCGCCAAGGAATTTTATGGCACCATATGTGGCGGCGGCGCTGCCAACCATTCTGGCGGCGGTACTGGCAGATTTCATAGAAGTATGGTACAACCAATTTTTTATTCTGCCGGATAACTTGCTGGCACGTGCGGCCTTGGCACCCTTTTTTAATATATTATTTCCATTGCGTGCAGCATGTAGTGCCTTGGCTATTTTAATTGCGCGTTTAGTTCTGACAGTGCGTGCAACCATATTTCCGTACTGCTTGTTGCGTAATGTTTTTATGCCTTGCAGAGTTTTTTTATATTTTTGCAACTCGCTAAACGCATCTGCCTGTTCGATATATTTTTTTACATCAGGGTTATTTTTGCGCATTTGATCTGCGATTTTTTTTGCGTCGTTTAGTTCTGATTCTATTTTAGTGTATGTTGCAGCGTCTTTTGCCTTGTCGATCTTATTTAATTGTTGGGTCAGTTTCGTTACTTTGTTGGAATATTTTATGTAGCTTTGTACTGGTTTTGTGGCGCGTAGCGTTTTCATAGAAGTCTTTAATTGTTGCATGGTTTTCACAGCGCGTATTCCTTTTATGGCGCCTGATGCAGCAACACTGCCCCCCCATGTGGCGACGGTAAGCACGACATCCAATGCCAGTTCTACATAACCAATCCATTCTAAATTTATATCGCCAGCGACATAATAATCGTTTGATTTGTTTCCTGTTGTAATTGCGACCGCACGGTTAATTGCATTTTTGTCTCCTGCTATTGCACTGCGCGATGTGCATGAGCCGCCATTCAAGAAAGCGTTTGGATAGAATTTATTAATATTATCGTTTATATATTTTACAGAAAGAGTATTGTTTTTATCCGGTCCCACAAATTCATTCAGACTGCCAGATTGTACGACCATAATTGCATACCATGCAGGCTCTGTATTTGTCCACAAGGTTTTATCGTCTGGTGCGCCAATGCGTGGGTTTGGATTGTGTGGCAAACTGCGTTTGTTTGCCAACGACATGCGTTGCTGTATAATTTTTGGTTGTGTTTCATAGTTTATAGTAATTTTACGGCCACCAGGAAAAACATATTCAATTGGCATAAAGCGTATTGTGTCATCTGGGGCAATGCTGGCGATTTCTGGGCATTGTAGCACTTTTTGTAATGTTGCACTATCATAAAATATGTTATAAATCCATGCCTCGATTATTGCTTCGGAATCAGATTCTTTGACAAGGTGTGCTGTTGCGGCCAGTTGATCTGCGAAAGCCTTGGTTGCGCATTTTGTGTCTGATACAGGTTCAGCCAAATCTTCTTCGGTTAACAAAATAGCATCATCTGGTATAACATTATCTGCCAGAACAGCACACGGTATATATAAACAAAACAAGATAAATAACAGTTTTTTCATACCCTGCTCTTTGTTAGAAAGTTTTGTAGCCGTCATCTTTGTTGTTTTCGTGTGGACCAAGAACCTTAATTATTCTGCTTGTTATATTGTGTTTTACTTCGATTGCATAGATATGCATGTTTTTGCATGTTGGGAATCTCTTTAACTTTTGTGCCAGCCATTGTGCCATACAAAGTGCATCTTGTTCTGTCTCAAAACGCAATGGCATATCACTGTTATCGTTCCATCCTCTGTCTGTCAGCAGAATCCCATATGGAGTCGACGATTGTGTTGCTGGTGCTGATAAATAAAAATCTACATGTTTATCAGCGTCCATCCCCCCACGGACAACTTTGTTAACTGGTGCGTCAGTGGTTACTCTATTTGTTAAATGGTCTGAACAATCAGAATCCCAAAAGGTTGTGTTGTTATTTGTGTCCGTCTGATATGCGCCATTATTGGCCAAAGGATTTTGTTTTGTGGTATATGGTTGGAATAATATACCGTACTTTCCTTTTTCGACAGTTGAACTATTATATACTGGTGGCTCCCAATTCGGGTTGTTACATATATAATTATTTGTTTGTGGTTTTGTTGATTTCTCTTTTTTTGTTTCTTCTGGTTTCGATTTTTTTTCTTGTTTTTGTTCCCACTTTAGCGTGTATATTAAATCACCCGAAGAACCTTTGGGGATGTTGGTTTGTTTTTTGTCGCTTTCATCAAAAAAACCTTTAAAAACAAAGCCTTCACGCGTTGCTGGTTTAAATGTTATTGGTAGTTCGGTTGTATTATAGCTAGTTGGATTTGGGTTGTTTGCACCATCTATGACATTTTTGTATGTTATAGTATATTCAGGTAATTGTGGGCGAGAATTAAATTGAACATTGTCAATGTCTAATCTGTCATATGCTTGTGTATATTTATATGATTCGTACCCCAGTTGTTCATTTTTCATACGTTCTTCAAATGATAAGTCAGCATAAGTCGCAGGAAATTTTGCCTGTGTAACACCGTAAGTATTTGTGCCGTTTTGTGATTGTAAATCCTGTAATTCTTGGGCGCGTTCCTGCATTTCTGATGCCCATTCTGGTACATTTGGTGTATATGGATTTTTTATTTTATTTTGGGAGGTTGTGTTTGTTTTTTGCATAGTTGGTGTTGGAAATGTTGCTGCTGTACCATTGGGTGCTGTAAATGCATATTGTGCAACATATTCTTCGAATACACCATCAATATAACCACTGCACGCGGTGGCATAGTTACCAGTATCTATGCGTGATAACTGAAACATAACAGCAGGACGAACATCAGCCACAGTTGCATTTATACAGTTGTTCAAATTTATACACTGAACTGTAATTAGGCTGTTTACGATTCGTAAACACTCGTCAGTAGTAATGTCGGGACCCATTGCATACACAGGACGAGGTAACCGCTGATTATACGGGGAATTTGGATTAAATGCAGGGTTTAACGAGTAGTCTTGGACATTCTGAATGACGCCGTATTTTGAAAAAATAGATGCAGAATACGATGGCAAAATAAATGCCGTAACAGCAGCCAAACCGCATAAAATATGTTTGATTTTAACTCTCATTCAGGTCCCTGTTGGGTTAATTATAACAAAAACAGATTTATAATGAAAGATAAAAATCCGCCTATAAAGAAAAATGGTGCAAAAGGTATGTATTTTTGATTCTTGCGCTTTGCCCATATCGCACCAAGTATACATGCAATAATTAAAGCTGTTGCCAGACCGTTTATGCCTAACCATATACCGCCAACCCCCAGTAGCTTTATGTCGCCCATGCCAATTGGTGCTATTGTGTTTGAATCTTTTTGAGTCATATAATAATTAAACCCTGCCCCAATAATTGCAGACATTAAATAACCAAAACTTCCCCCAATAACAGCAGATTGAAGCGTTATTGGAAATGAGTAAAATGCAATCAATGTTAGGCCAATCAACATCAACGGAAATAAGTAGGCATCAGGAATAATGCGACGACGAAAATCGGTAATAGAAATCAAAATTGATAAAATTGTGGCAATAATCAGCAAAAATATAAAAAAGATATAAGAAATCATGTTTTTCTCCCTTGCGTTTCGAATCGGAAATATGCTACACTTATATTATAATGTAATACAAGGATTTTGTAAAATGAGTACAGGTTGGGATAACGCAACATTAAAAAAACTAAAAGCATTGACTGGCAAGGGGCTGTCAACATCTGAAATCGGTAAACGTTTGGGCATGTCAAAAAATGCTATTGTGGGTAAACTGAATCGTTTGGGCTGGAATGCTAAGGCTGGTGGTGCGGCTGCTACGGTGCCTGTTGCTAAGAAGGTAGAAAAAAAATCAACCGCCAAAAAGGTAACGGCGACACCGGTTAAAAAGGTTACTGCAACTAAGAAAACAGCTGTAAAAGAAGAAGCTGTAGTCAAGGCTTCGGTAAAAAAGACAGAAAAAAAACCTGTTGCGAAAAAAGAGACGGTTGTAAAAATAACGCCAAAGGCAACCAAGGAAAATACAGATTCAAAAGCCAGTGCAAAAAATTTAGCGGTTCATCAGCGTATTATTCAACATTCGCTGGAAATGGCAAACTTAAAGCCTAATCAGTGCCGTTGGCCAATTGGTGATCCTGATTCTGAACATTTTCATTTCTGCTGTGAAACAGTGTTTGTCGGAAAGCCTTATTGTTACGAACACTGCAAACAGGCGTATCAGTTCGTCGCGCCAAAGAAAAAATAATATCGTATGGGGGAATAAATGCCAAACGAGAGAGAGACTTCAGTTCCAAAATTAAAAATGACCGATTATCATATCGGGGCTGATTTTTTTCGCGCCTATTATGATGAGAATGGTGAGCTGGTTTTTGTTGTTGATTATCTGATAAATGATACCAAACCAAATGTTTTGCTGGTTATAAAATCTGATAAAAATCGTAAGTGGGACGATATTCTGGAAAATGATTATGGGGTTGATTTGGAAACTGTTCGACCAAAAAAAGATAACAAATATCAAAAACTGGATATTGAATATTCTGGATTGGATTTATACGAAGATTTGATTCAAGGGTATTTGGATGATGACTTTTCGAGCGAGGCATATGCCCTGCATAAGTTTAGAAGTCTTTCTGTGGCGCGCGCAGCACAGGAAAGAATGAATGATGCAATCTTGGCAGCCGAACGGGCCAGCGAAACAATTGATAAAACTAGTGAAAAAATTAGCCAGTTAAAACAAAATATCAAAGATTTACGTGAAAAACTGGCGGGCGCACGCAACGCAATCGGTAAAGAACCAACAAAGCAATCGGCATCAAAAATATTACGGTTGGAATCTTTAATTGATGTAAATGAAGAAAAAATAAAGCGGGCGAAAAAAAGACTGGCAAATGCACAACGAAGATTAGACAACGCTAATGATGATGTCGTAACAACAAAAAAATTGCTGGCAATATTGGATGTAAATTTGCCTGCTCAACCATTAAATACAGATGTTGCAACTGTGGATGAGATACCTGTGCCAGCAGTTGTAGAAAATATAAACGAAGATAAATTTGAAACAAAGGCAGACGATATGGCAGACGAAGAAGTAAAACCATTATTCGATACAGACCCAGAAATATTGAATGAAGAAATTGCATTCAAACCAATTGAATTTGATGCTGGTACTGTAACAAATGTGCCGGCTGTTGCGCCTAAGAATAATTTTGAAACAGATTCTGTAATAGAACCAGCGCCGGTCGCAGATAATAATTTTATGTCTAATCGTATAGAGCAAGAAGATACTATGCCGGCGCCATTGTCTTTTACACCGCCGTCTTCATTTGAAACGGTTGAATCACCGATTTTGTCATCAGAAGATGATACAATCAAACCTATGTTTGAAGGATTTACATCTTTTCCAGAAATGGAAGAACAGGAAACAGAAACTACAACTTGGACACCAGCGCCGGTTGTTGCAGAACAAAAACCTGTCCAAGATATATTGGAACCAGTCGTAGCAGAAGAAGTGTCTGATGTGGATGATAAACCGTTTTCGTCTGAATTTCGCCCTGTGTCGCCAATTCACAAGGAAGAAACAGAAACAAAGAATGCGCCTGTTGGTGTTATTGTGCCACAAGTGTCGCCTGTGTCATCTGCAACTGATTCAGTGGGGCATAATAAGCCAACAATGCTGTATTATGTATTGTTGATAGTGTTAATTGTGTTGTCTGTGTTTACACTGTGGTTTTATCAAAGTTTTACAAATGCTAATATGCCAGAATTGGGCGCTGTGTCGAAATCTGAAACAGTGGTTGCAGAAGAACAGATGCCGGCAGAATATCCAACTGTTACAGTTGATGATGTAACACCACAAGAATTAGATTCTGCGGTAATTACAGAACCAGTGGTTGAGTCTGAGCTAGTCATTGAGCCAGAACCTGTAGTTGAACCAGAACCAGTGGTTGAACCAGAACCGGTCGTTGAGCCAGAGCCAGTGGTTGAGCCAGAACCGGTCGTTGAATCAGAGCTAGTCGTTGAGCCGGAGCCAGTCATTGAACCAGAGCCTGCAGAGAAAAATCCTTTTGCGAATTTGCCAGCAGATGCGATTGTTGGGCCTGTGCCAACCTTGGAGCCAGAAGAAAAGATTATTGTCCCAACAGAGGAAGAAGTATTGTCTGCCAAACCTGCATATGGTGTTTCGCAACAAGAAAAGATGTTTGTTGCTGACGATAATTATGAAACAGAAACAGTCGTTGAATCTGTTGAACCAACAATTATTCGTGCGCCACAATATACAGAACAGGTTGTAATGGAAGAATCTGTTGATGTATGTTCTGATGGTGGTGCCCCAGATAAGTTTGGTTGCTGTCCTGGTGAAGAATTTGTTTTGTTGCCAGATGGTGAACAGGCGTGTTGTGCAGAAAGCACTGGCGAATGTTTCCCGCCCATGTAAAAAAATTAAATATAATGGCATATCTATAAACAAACCCACAACCTCATGTAACTTCTGTACACTACGGTTGTGGGTTTGTTCATATCTATACCTTTTTATTTAATTTCTTCGCTAATCACGGGTGGGGACGACGACCCTCATGTAGCTTCTGTACACTACGATTCTTGATTTGTTTATCTAATTCACTGATTGTATTTAATTTGTTTGCTTGTCTTGTGTATTTGTGATAACATTAAGCTTAAATTAAGCTTTCGGAGAATTTTTTATGTTAAAGGTTTTGCTTTTGTTTGTGTTTTTGCCAATGGCCGCTGTTGCTGTGGATGAAACAGATGTTATCTTGTTGCATAAGCAAGTTCAGGATTTAAAGGCAGAAATAGAACAGTTGGATGATGATATCAAGGAGTGTGAGAAAAATAGAAAAGGATGGTCTGTTGCAACAGGTGTTGGTGTTGTCGGGACTGTGGCAACGGCTGTTGGTGCTACTGTTCAAGGTGTGAAATTGCATAATAAAAAGGAAAATACTGATAATACAGGTGATAAAAAATGATTTATAAGTATTTATTGTTAGTGTTATTCGTTTTTGTATTTAATGCAAGTTATGCAAATGATACATTGGTTCAAATGTTAAATGCTCAGATTGAACAGTTGACAATAGAACGTGATGCAAAACGTCAAATGTTGGCTGATTGTCAAAGTAAAAGACAGAAATTAAAAATTGCCGGTATTGCAACATTGGCAACGACGGGTGTCGGTGTTGGTGCAAATGTTGTTTTGGCTTCAAAGTTGGCAAGTGCAGAATCTGGTGGTGTATCGACCAAGGGATCTGGTATGCCTGCTGATACAAGAACACAGGAACAAAAAAATTGTGATAGTTGTGCGTTGTTCAAACAAATGAACGTGCCACTGCCGGATGAATGTAGTGGATGTTAATAGATAAAAGAAAGGAGAAAAAATGAAAAAAATATCGGTTGTAATGCTGGCAGCATTGATTAGTGGAGTTGGTGTTGCGTCTGCGACAACAATCAAAGAAACATGTTTGGCAAACCCTGAATATTTTGTATGGGTTGAAAAAAATAACGAATGCGTTCCTGTGCATCCTTGTAGTGATGATGATAGCAAGTATTACGAACTTTACTGTAATGCCGAATTTAAAGATTTGCAGGTCGCAGATGTTTATCATGCAAAAGAATTGGTTAGAATGTTTGTAGAAAATCGTATGGGGCTAACTTGTTCTGTGTTGGATGCATCAGAATCAGCTGTGGTTGGACAGGATTTTGTCGCCTGTCAAACATCTGATGGCGGATTTGTGGAATTTGAATTTGACGATTATTCAGAAAGTATATCTTCAACAGCAAAGTTTTCTTATGCATTAGGTAAGTGTATTGCGTATGGTGGTGAAGTTGTAAAAGTGGATATGTCAAGTACGCAAGATACTTGGGCCTGGACGAGTTTACTAATTAAAGATATCATCGTCAGAAGTGATGTTGCTTGTTTAAATGTTACAGAACAACAATGCAAAGAAATGTATGGTGATTATATAACATATGATTCAACAAATAAATTGTGTAAGTGGCTTAGATAAAAAATCCCCCAAATGGGGGATTTTTTATCGGGCGACATCGCCACGCAGGCGTTCGTGACAAATGTAATCTTTTAACTTAAATCCGTCTGCTGCATGCCAGTTTAGCATACCGTTCCAGTTTTCATTTGGTATTTCAACAGATGGTAATTTATATGGCGTGCGTGTGATTTGTTCGCGAGCTTGATTTATGTGATTTTCGTAAATATGAACATCGTGCAATTCTCCGCGCAATACGCCTGGTTGCAGCCCTGCTTCCTTGGCGTATAACATCAATAACAGTGCGTATGATGCGATATTATATGGAATGCCCAGGAACATATCACATGAACGCTGAGTCCAAATCAAATTCAGTTTATTGTTGTGTACTAAGACCTGATGCATAATATGACATGGTGGCAGTGCCATTTGATATTGGTCAACAGGATTCCATGCGTTTACAATTATACGACGATTGTTCGGGTCTGTTTTTATCGTATTTATTGCATTTGCCAGTTGGTCAATGCCTGGGTGTTTTGGGTCACAGTTGTCTTGTGGATTATTTGGATTCCATTGGTATTTTCCGCCAAAGTGACGCCATTGCCATCCGTATATTGGCCCTAAATCACGTTCAGATGACATAATTTGATTTTTTATTTCTGTTTTTTCTGTGTCTAACAGATTTGGGTTGGATTTGATTGCCTGTTCATATTTGGGTTGCCATTTTGTTGGGTTTGACCATTCGTCCCAAATATGGCACTTTCTGTCGGCCAGCCACTGTTTATCAGTTATTCCATGAATAAAGAATTCCAGTTCGGTTGCAATATTTTTTAGCCCCATTTTCTTGGTTGTGACCAATGGAAATCCGTTTGACATATCGTGTTCGAATGTTGCGCCCCATGGAATACGCAGTGTTTTAATACCTGTGCGATTGTCGGACATTGTGCCGTTGTTAAGACAGTTGTCTAATATATCAAGATATGCTTTCATTTTTATAAATCCCTTGGATAAAAAAACGCACCAAATGGTGCGTTTATATTATTTTACAGATGCCTGTTTGAACAAGTCGTCTGCATTAACTTTCTTTTCTTTGGTTTTGACGTGTGTCAACATTGCGTCCAACGCCTTGCGTTCGAACAGCATGCCACGTAACATTGCCAATGCGTTTTGATTCTTGTTATAGAATTCAAATACCTGTTTTGGATCTGGGTAACGTGATGCTTCGGCCCAGATGGCTTGTTGCAGGTCGTCACGTGTAACCTCAACCTTGTTTTGTGTGCCCCATTCTGCCAAAATCAGACCCAGTTTTACACGGCGTTCTGCTTCTTTGCGTTCTGCCTTGTCATCCCACTTGTGTTCACATTTTGCGTCGTGACAATGTGCGTGTGAACGTTCGAATTCAGATTTTGCCATATTTAATTCTTGTTCGACCAATGTTTCTGGCAGTTCCAATTTAACCTTGTCTGCCAAAATGTCTAACAGTTCGTTGCGCATGTCACGTTGTGCGGCCTCAACATATTGTTCGTTGATGATTTTGCGGATGTGTTCTTTTAATGCGTCAACAGTTTCTTGGCCAACCTGTTTTGCCAATTCATCGTTTAATTCTGGCAAGATGTGTTTGCGGATTTCATGAATTTCAACCG
>JAZOUE010000066.1:0-4264 GCA_045658045.1 Candidatus Enterousia sp. | reverse complement strand
TCAAAAAAGAGTGATTTTTTATTATAATATCACTTGACAAACGTGCATATTAGTATTATTCTTACATATAAAATACAACAAAAAGGACTTACTTATGTCACCAGAAACTAAAGAAGAAAAAATCAAAACAGTATTGAGCATCATAGAAGGCGCGCATCTTATTAAACAACATCCAGAACAATACTACATCTATTGCGATAGACTATCTGCAGTAGTAAAATGTGATCAAAAGGGGAACGTTACATCTTTTTACGCCGGCACAGAAATTGATTTGACTGGCGATATTCAAAAACAATTTCAAGCAGCCTTGGACTTGCGTCTGCAACAATTAAAAATTAACAAACGTGATTTTTCACGAACAAGATAAAAAAAATCCCCGAACGGGGATTTTTTTTATATCTGGTGCCGGTAATAGGATTCGAACCTACGACCCCCTCATTACGAATGAGATGCTCTACCAACTGAGCTATACCGGCATAACGCACAAAATATTAGCTAACAAAACCATATTTATCAAGACTTTTGTTTCACATAATGTTCTTTTATCGTTTGTTCCAACAAACGTTTCATTTTAACAATCGTTCTTAAATGTTGGCTTTTTGGCATATCATACGGCAAAAAATCACTGATACTTTCCCGCATTTTTTTACTAAACTTCTTGGTTGAATCTTTTATCGCAACATTCGCAGGAATATTTTTATAAGGGTCAATATATGCCTTGCCTTCCGACTTGTTTATTGCCGCAAGATATATATCATAAGTGTCATTGACCCCTGGAATTTCATCGTCATCCCAACTGAATTCATTCATATAAACAAATACACCGCTTTTGGGATTAAGTTTTCCAATAATCATCCAATCATAATAATTATATATACAATAACGACCGAAAGTATAGTTGATAGAATCTTCTGTTTGTTCTACCAAAACATTATTCATACGCAGTTCATAATAAATATTTTTTTTAATACCTTCTCTCATTGTAAAACCTTTATTTGTTTCCACATTTTATTTTGCGCAATACAACCATAATACCAGCAGGTGTCATGCCAGATATGCGTGACAGGTCTGCAATATTTTCTGGACGCGTGGCGTTTAATTTTTCAATCAATTCATTGGTCAGACCCGGCAGTCCATCATACACAAAATCAACAGGAATTTTCAGGTCTGCATCACGTTTATATGCCGCAATTTCACGTTCATTTCGCGCGATATAGCCCGCATAAAAAGTATCGTTTTCTGCGATAATATCTTTCTTGGCGTTAAATATTTTTTCATACCATGATGGCGCAGTCAACCCCAGCGCAACACCAATTTTACCAAGCCGTGCAATTGCGTTATCGCAACGCAAAGACAAACGATACTCAGAACGCGATGTAAACATACGATAAGGTTCATCAACCCCCAGCGTTGTAATATCATCAATCAACACACCAATCATCGCGTTTGTTCTGTCTAAAATAAGCGGTTCAATATCCAACGCATATGCCGCAGCATTTGCACCTGCAACCAAACCTTGAGCGGCGGCTTCTTCATAACCAGATGTTCCATTTATCTGTCCTGCAAAGAACATATGCGGAATATCCTTGGATTGTAATTTATCGTTCAAGGCACGCGCATCAATCGCATCGTATTCAATCGCATAACCATAACGAACGATTTCTGCATTTTCCAGACCTGGGATTGTACGAATCCATTTATCTTGTTCTGACTTGCCAAAGCTGGTTGATATTCCATTTGGATAAATCAGGTCGCTGTTGTAACCTTCGGGTTCCAAGAAAACATGGTGCGATGTATGTTCTGGGAAACGCATAACCTTGTCTTCCAAACTGGGGCAATATCGTGGGCCAGTACCGGTAATGTCACCGTTATACATTGGCGCGTTTTTAATATTTTCACGGATTACATTATGTGTTTGTTCTGTGGTATGCGTGATATAACAAACACTGTCATAATTATTATTTACATCGCCATCTGCAAACCAATCATGCGGTATGTCACCAGGTTGAATTTCGCACACAGAAAAATCAATAGAGTCTTTTTTTATACGCGCAGGCGTACCCGTTTTAAGGCGCAAAATTTTAAATCCATTTTCAGACAAAATATCTGAAATATTTTTATCTGCATCTTGGTATGTTCCGTCATCTTGTAATCGTCCAGATGGAATTTTTTCATTTCCACGCGTCACAACACCCTTTAAAAAAGTGCCAGTTGTCAGAACGATTGATTTCGCGGAATATTTATTATTGATGATTTTGTTTTGAATATCTAAATCAGTAACAGGCTCATATACAATTGTTAAATTTTCATATTCAGATAAAATATCAACAATCGCATTATGATACAAATCACGGTCAATCTGGGCACGCAATGCCTGGGTTGCGGCACCATGCGTCGCATTCAATGTTCGCCAATGAATCCCTGACCTGTCTGCGGCACGCCCCATAACACCACCCAACGCAGTTATTTCCGCGACCATTTGTGATTTCCCAGGCCCACCAATACTTGGGTTACAAGATAATGCACCCAAATCAGATTCTGCCTGGGTCAGCAGTAATGTTTTTGCACCACGACGGGCAGATGCCGCCGCCGCTTCGACCCCGGCATGACCACCACCAATAACAACAACATCAAATTCTTGCATTAGAAGCGACCCATACCACCATTTATGTGTAAAACCTGACCGTTAATGTATGATGCTTCTTCACTGGCCAAGAAAACACATGCGTTTGCAATATCATCTGGCTCACCAAAGCGACCAGCTGGTATTTGCGATAAATATGTTTTCTTTAATTCTTCGGGCAAAACATCTGTCATTGGTGTTTTAATAAATCCCGGTGCAATTGCGTTGGCGGTAATGCCACGGGATGCAACCTCGGCTGCGATGGATTTTGTCATTGCAATCATACCACCCTTGCTTGCAGCATAGTTTGCCTGACCTGCGCCACCAATAACACCGATGATTGACGCCATATTGATAATACGACCATAGCGATTTTTCATCATTGGCATAATTGCAGCACGACACATCTTGAAACAAGAACGCAAGTTTGTATTTATTACATCTTCGAACTGTTCATCAGACATACGCATCAACAAAGTATCTTTGGTAATACCCGCATTGTTGATTAAAATATCAATTTTGCCGGCCTTTTCAATTGTTTCCATAATCAGTTCAACCGCACCACCTTCTGTTGCCAAGTCGCATGGAATTTTAATATAACTGTCATCAAATTCTGCATCCATTTTTGCAACATTACAACCAGACACAACAACTGTTGCGCCTGCTTGCTTCATCTTTTTTGCAATTGCCAAACCAATACCACCTGTGGCACCAGTAATTAATGCAACACGACCCGTTAAATCAAACATCTTATATCTCCAATTTTTTTGCGGTTATTTTATCTGTAATTCTTGAACACAATCCTGTCAGAACGGAACCCGGCCCAATTTCTGTCATATCTGTTATGCCAAGTTCTGCCATATTCAAAACACTTTCGCGCCAACGAACACCATGCGTCATTTGATATACCAAGGCATTTTTGATTTCGTTTACATCTGTCAATGGTGTGCATGTCTTGTTTGAAATCAGTGGCACAGATGGCGACTTTATATCAACGCTTTCCAGCGCCGCCATCATGGCATCTGCGGCAGGTTGCTGAATACGACAATGTACAGGAACAGACAATGCCAATGGCATTGCACGTTTTGCACCCTGTTCTTTGGCCATTGCCATTGCAGATTCAACAGCGTCTTTTGCACCAGATATTACAACCTGACCTGCACTGTTATCATTTGCAACATCACAGCCTGCATCATCACAAATTTTACGCAATGTATCAATTTCCATTCCCAATACAACAGCCGTTAAACCATGACCCACCGGCACCGCACTTTGCATTGCATTACCACGCGCACGCAACAGTTTTGCAGTATCGCCAACAGACAATGCACCAGCCGCACATAACGCAGTATATTCGCCCAAAGAATGTCCTGCGACATATTCTGGCAATGACAACCCGCTGGCGCGCAACATCGCGATTGATGTCGCCATAATTGCAGGCTGAACATTTGCAGTTAATGTTAAATCTTCCATTGGGCCGTTAAAGATAATATCCGACAACTTTTTGCCCAATGCCGCATCAACCTCTTCGAATACAGCACGCGCAGCAGCATTATTTTCAAACAAATCTTTCCCCATTCCGACACTTTGTGCGCCCTGACCTGGGAATACAAAAATTGATGACATATCTATCCTTTTTTT
>JAZOUE010000065.1:0-5698 GCA_045658045.1 Candidatus Enterousia sp. | reverse complement strand
AATGTGTCATAGATATCTTTGCCTTCGACACGCAGACCATAACGCATACCGTCATAACGCGCCAAGTTTGATGAGGCTTCGGCAGGCGCAATGATATAGTATGCAGCCAATGCATCAAGTATATTTGGTATTGAAACTTCGACAATTTCTGCACCCATTGATTTTAAATCTGCAATGCGTTTTTCAAACAATGATTTCATATCGCTTGAAATTTCAACATTGTTAAATTCTTTGATAACACCAACGCGTAGTTTTTTACCTTCGCCCAAGATTGGTTTTAATGGTTCGTTGCATGTAAAACCATTCTTTACGCTGGTTGAATCTTTTGGGTCGTGACCTGCCATACATGATAACATCAATGCAGCGTCATCAACCGTGCGTGTAACTGGACCAGGTGTGTCCAAAGAAGATGCAAATGCAACGCAACCCCAACGCGAACACAGACCGTATGTGGGCTTCATACCAACCATGCCGGTAATTGCCGCAGGGAAACGAATTGAACCACCGGTATCTGTGCCTGTGGCGCATAATGCCAAACCGCCCGCCACCGCAGATGTAGAACCGCCAGAAGAACCGCCAGCGGTTAAATTCTTTTCCATTTGCCATGGGTTTACAGGTGCGCCAAAGTAACTGGTCTTGCTGAAAGTGCCCATTGCGAATTCGTCCAAGTTTGCCTTGCCCAACAAAACTGTACCGGCATTGATTAAATTCTGTGAAACAGTTGATTCGTATTCTGGAACAAAGTTTTCAAGCATATGTGATGCAGCAGTTGTACGAATACCACGTGTCGCAAACAAGTCTTTCATTGCCAATGGAATTCCGTCCAGTGGTAATGCGTTACCTGCTGCGCGTCTGGCATCAGATGCGGCTGCGTCTGCCATGGCGCGTTCTGGTGTAACTGTGATATAGCAATTTAAATCGGCACCGTATTGTTCAATGCGGTTTAAATATGCGCGTGTCAGTTCAACCGCTGTGATTTCGCCACTGTTTAATTTTTTTAATGCTTCAACTATTGTCAGGTTTATCATTTTCTTTTTCCATAGTGTTGTGGGAACAGTATTGCACCCAGTGTTTCTTTTATAAATGGGTCTTGGCATTTGCCAGCGCGCAGGTTGCGTGCGCAACATTTTGCTTTTGCAAAATCATCAATTTTACATTTTGCGCATTGTGGTATATTGTCTGGGTAAAATATTCCATATATTTCCAAAGTGCCATGATTTTTATGGTCTTTTTTGAACGAATCAAAGTTTGCTGCATAAGTGTATTTTGCTTTTAATGATTTGATGCATGCTGTTTTTGCAGGACTGCTTTTTTTGAAAATATTTATCAAATTAATTGCTTGTATTTGTGTGATGTTGCCCAGTTTTATTGTTTCTGGAATTTCACCATATGGTTCAAATACTACAAATTGTACAGGTGTTTTCTTTGCCATATTTTTATCCTTGTTTATTTCTGTTTTTCATTTGCATATATTTGTGGGAATAATACAGCGCCTACGGTTCTGCGTACATATTCATCTTGGCATTTGCCACACTGCAAATTATAAAAACAACGTTTTGATTTATCTAATCTTGATTGGGTGTATACTTGTTTTCCCTTTGCTGGTTGGCAGATTGTTTTTTCCATGTTTGCCATACCTAAAATTTTCAATTCACTGTGTATACTGGCGACACTTGCTGAATCATGTGCGTCAATACTTGCTGAATTATGTGCGTCAATTGTTAGTTCGCTGTTAAAGTAAGATTTGATACATGTGGATAACTTCATATCCGTATTTTTTATCAAATCCAATAACCGAATTGCATCATCATTTGATATTGATATATTCAAATCAGTTAAGTACGGAACAATGATTTTAACTTTTGTATCTTTCATATCTAGTCGCCTTCCATAACTTTTGGTACTGCAAAATAACCACGTGATACGCCAGCATTATCTGGTGTGTTGGCCAAGACCAAATCACGGATGTCACCGTCTGTTACAACATCTGCGCGTTGTGGCAATTTGTGTTCAGATGGGTTTAATAACGGCTGAATCCCGGTGGTGTCAATGCGTTGTAATTTGTCCAACCATTCAACGACCGAGTCAATATTCATTGCAGCCAGTTTTTCATCAGATATTTCAATTTTGATTAAATCTGCGAATTTTTGTAATTGTTGCTTGCTAAATGCCATTTTCAATCCTATATTTGTAAAGTAAAGGAATTATACAATGATTTTGCCAGATTTCAAGGGTTTTTCACGCGCAGGGCGTATAATGGGTGTTGACTGGGGCTTGTCCAGAATTGGGATTGCTGTATCTGACCCAAGTCGTGATTTTGTTTTTGTACGACCTGTGACGAATGTGGCGCGTGGCGCAGATAATCATGCAGATATTATTATGCAAATCGCCAAGGAAGAGGGGGTGATAGGTATTATTGTTGGTTTGCCTATCAGAAATGACGGAACAGAATCAGAAACAACAAAAATGGTGCGTGATTTTGTAAATAAACTGGCAAATAAAACAGATTTACCAATTTGTATGATAGAAGAAAATTTAACATCCGTTGAGGCTCAAGAATCTATGGGACGGGTCAGGGTGCGTGATATTAAACAAAAATTGGATTCTGAATCTGCGCGTGTAATCTTGGAAAATGCAATCGCAATAATAAAACGGGCATAACGCCCGTTTTTTAATCTTCGTCCTTTTTATCTGGAATATTGCCGTCTGCAGACAGCAGTACCGCGACCCATCTGGTTGAATCAAACTGGGCGCATATGATGTAAGTCGCAACCAATAACGGAACGCTGAAAAACATTCCTGCAATACCCCAAAGCATTCCCCAAAATACCAAGTTTATCAAAATTGCTAATGTTGATATGTTTAATGTTTTTCCTGTCAATTTTGGTTCAATTATATTGCCAAGTAAGATTTGTATGCCGATTAAACCTGCGGCTGTCAGGATAGGTTGTTGTAATGTTGGTGCAGTAACCAGTGTGTACAATATCGGCAGACCACATGCAATTATTGCGCCGATTGTTGGAACATAGTTTGCAACAAATACAATAAACGCCCAGACACCTGCGAATTCAACACCAATCATATTTAACCATATGAACGATGCAAATCCAGTTACGGCTGAAATCATTGTTTTTACGAATAGGTACTTTTTCATATTGTAATCGATGCTGTCTAAGATATAACGTGATTTTTTAGACTGACGTTTGCTGGTAAATAATGCAGAAAATTTCTTGTTAAAAGTACTTTGTTCAATGAACATAAATGTCATATATACCAGCACCATTCCCATAGATGTTGCAACAGATGCAATAGACGCACCAATGTTTGCAGCAATTTGGCTGATGTTTGGTATTGAACTTGCATCAAATTTAAACCCGATAGAACTAGATAAGTATGTGCCAAATTGGGTCAGTTTTTCTTGTAGGTTTGGCAGCATAGAAACCAATTCTGAAAACATAGGTTTAATTTGTGTTATAAACAGGTATATAACAAAACAGACTGTGGCAAGGCTGGCGATATTAGAAATCCAATTAAATATATGCCAATATATTTTTTCTGATTTTGTTTGCGGTGTCTTGACAGGCAAGACTTTGCGATAATAGTCTGAAATTGCGTTCATTAAATACCACATAAAAGCAGCAACCAATAATGGTATTAAAATTGAACGACCAATCCATAATAAGAAAATAAATAATGTAAATATAATTATACCGTGCATACTTATTGTCCTTGGGTTGAAACTACTTCTGTGTCAGAAATGTTTATTTGAATATTTTGTTGTGTTTTTGGTACGAGAATATATGTGAATATAAACAATATTATAAGTGCAATATTTATAATTACTGCGACAGAAGAATATTTTTTTGCCATATTTTTTTCAAATTGTTGTGCACCAACTTGCAGATTCCATATGCCGAACATTAATGCAAATGAGAATGTAAGTAATATTGCACTTAACCCCGCAAAAAATGATGTTAAAATAGTTATAAATACAAACATAGAAATCGTGTTTAAACGGTTTTTTACTGTCCAATTTATAAGTTTGGCATACCATTTTGCATGTATTTCTTGTGACGGCTTTTTTGCTTTTTTTGTGTTTATTAAGTAGCCTGGTACCCATAATGCAGAAAACCCAAATGGAATGCTTAATAGGATTTTCCATGAAGGAATATTAAAATTTTGCATACAGTGGATTTTTGCGTATATATTAAATATCTCGACCCCAAGCATATATAAAAAGCTAATCGCAAGAAGCAATATTAAAATAGGTGTTGTACCAGAAAATTTTGATTCCATAATCATTATGTTAAATAATAAATTCTGGTGGCTTGATATCAGTAAATATGTTGATAAACAAAACAACAAAAACATAAATAATGTTTGTGCCGTATGAATAGTGATGAATGACATAGAGTCCATTTTAATTCTAGGCGCTTTTTTGACAGAAAAGTACGTGCCAGTTAATAAGCCAACAATAATTATAGCAAACATTGTTCCTGTTGATATTTGTTGTGACCCGCTTAATAATCCAACGATAAAAGGATATAAAAACGAAATTAATAATATAGATATAAAAGATAAAATTGCAAATTTTAATGGTAGTTTTAATAGCCATGTTGTTAAAGTTGTTTGTTTCATCGTGTTTTCTCCATATTTGTATAGTGTTATTCTATCATAATTTTGCCATCAGATAAAGTTATTGTGTTTGTTGGTTGTATTAGTTCTGTAAATGCCTGCTGATGGCTGATGAATATAAATGTAGTATCAGGCATAGATTTTATAGTGTCTGCAATTAATTTTTGTGTTTGACTATCCGCGCCAGAATCTGGTTCGTCTAAGATTGCTAATTTTGGTTGTGTCAAAATTAATTGTAACAACATAATCTTTTTGCGTTCGCCACCAGAAAATCCGACATTCATACTGCGGTTTAGCCATTCGCGCGGGATGTTTAATTGTTCGGTGGCTGTATTTAGTTTTTCTAAAAATTCTGCCATAGATAAATCACGTCCTGTGTTAAAATGTGTGTGCGCTGCGCAAGAGTGTTTCAAAAAACTTAATACTGTTAAACCAGGTATTTCTGGTACATGTTGCGAGCCCAAGAAAATTCCCATTAATGCACGTGTTGTCGTGTTCTCGTTTGTGATGTCAGACTTATTAAAAATTATTGTGCCGGAATCTGTTGTATACGCAGGATTTCCTGCGATTGCGTTCGCAAGAGTTGATTTGCCAGAACCGTTATGACCTGCCATCAAAACTCGTTCGCCAGCATTTATATTTATACTGATGTCATACAGTAGTTGGCGTTTTGATTCTGATAAAGATACACTTAAGTTTTTTATTTCTAACATATTTAATCCTTTGACAATGCCATTTGGATAGTTGTTTTGATTCGACTAAAAATTCCATTGGTAGACGCGATAATACAGGTGTTGCGGTTGCACCAATAATAAGTGCAATTGCGGCGTCTGTTTCGATGCCTGCCATATTAAGATAATTTAAAGTTGCAGCATCAATTGTTCCCGTGGTTGCTTCGTGCGATTGTTGATTGTTTGTGCCGTTGTGTATAATACGGGGCAGAGTGTTTGCAACGGCGGTGTCGTCAATTAAACGACTGTCGCATTTTGATGCGTTTTTACAATTGTTGCCAGAAAAAGAAACAAGACTTCGGAATGTTTGTTCTGATATATCACTTGCAACA
>JAZOUE010000064.1:0-6950 GCA_045658045.1 Candidatus Enterousia sp. | reverse complement strand
GTTGTCGCAGATACGGCCGTATGGAACATAAAAATCAATGGTGTTGGCGGTGATTTAACTGTTCTGCAACAAGAAATTGATAACGATTTATCAGAAATTCATAAATTCTTAACAGATTCTGGTTTTGCGCCATCTGATATTCAGAATCTGCGTGTTCAGGTTCGCGATAAATATGCGGGATATTCTGATGCAGAATTAAAGAATCAGCAAAATGACGGTCGCTATGTGATTGAAACAGGTGTAATGGTTCGTTCGCATAATGTTGAATTGGTGGACAGTGTTTCCCGTCGTATGGGCGAATTGGTCCGTCGTGGTATTACCATTACCGAAGATTATGCCGGTCCAATTTATATCTTTAACGGCCTAAATGATATTAAAATATCAATGATAGAGCAGGCAACCAAGAACGCCACCGCTGCCGGTCAGCAATTTGCCAAAGACGCAGACGCAAAACTAGGCAAAATTAAAAGTGCGAACCAAGGTGTATTTAGCATTGAATCACGCGATCCAACAGACAGTTGGTCATCGAACGAGCGTCAGGCGATAAACAAGAAAGTTCGTGTTGTTGCGACGATAACATTTTATTTGAAATAAAAACCGCCGATTGGCGGTTTTTGTTTTGTGAAAAGAGTAATTTTATGATACAATAAAAAGCAATTGATTGTATGTGAGGGGATAATATGCGCAAATATGTTTTATCATTGCTGATTGGTGGAATCTGTACCAATGGCGCGTTTGCAACAGGTTTAACTGATGCAATTTTGAATGTGCAAAATGCATGCTCTGGTATTTCAGAATCTATGTACAATTTAAAGGTCAAGGCAGGTATTGGTACCGCTGTTTCTGCGGTTGGTACTGCGGCCGGTGGCGTTGCATTGGGTGCGGGTATTGCCAAACAAAAAACAGATTCTGAAATTGCAGAATTGCCAGACGAGATATATGAGCTGGCTAAAAAGCGTGTTCAGCAAGACGGAATCGGTGGCGTTGATGTTGAAGTTTTGCATAAAGAAATAGATGAATATTTTGCTTCCTTGCCCGATGAAGAAGTAGTAAATGATGTGTCTTTAGAAAATTTAGTAAATAAATCTAAAAAACAAGGTAATTTGCGAACTGGTTTTGCAGGGGTTGCGACTGCAACGAATATCGCGTCGACGGCATTGGCTGCAACAAACAAAGTTGGCGCTGATTTAGAGCAAAATATTTCTAATTGCATAGAAGCGGTCAGTGAATTAGCCAAGGCAAAGATTGTTGCATCATTAGAAGAAACTGATACAGATGCGGATTTAGCGCGGGCTGAAAGTATTATTGTTGCATGTCGTGATTACGAGATTGTTGATCTAAAACCTATAAACAGTCGTGCGGTTGGTGCTGCTGTTGCGTCTGGTATTGGGGCGGGTACTGGCGTTGTTGGTACGATAACCAGTGCGCTTGCAAATACAGATAAAACACGTGCTGGTGATGCAACCACAGAACATACATTGAATGCTGCTGCGAATGTTATGTCTGGTGCAACTGCTGCGGCTGGTGCGACTGCGGCGATCTTTAATGCAACACAAATTGCTGCGATAAAGAAAGTTGTTTCTGTTGCAGATATGTGCGAGGAGGCGCTAAAATAATCATGAAGAAAATTATCAGTAGTTTATGTTTGATGTTTGCTGTGGGTGGCTCTTGTTATGCGAATAATGAATCAAGTAGTAATATTGATAAAAAGTTGCACTGGAATGGTGATATTATAATAGCGGTTGTTAACCGTTCTTACGAGGGGGTATTATTTGGCCTGGGTGGCGACAAAGATATGGAAAAGTTTTTATATGGGGAGGATTCTAAAGAGTATAAAAATGCAAAACTTGAATATGATTCTATTTATAAAGAATACGAACAAGTGTTATACGGATTATTAGAAAAAGAAATTTTTTCTATAAAGGATGCAATAGCTATTTGTAGAGACAAGTCTTTAACTAGGTCGTTTTATAGTTATGTTTGTGAGAATATGGCAAAAGAATTTAGTTCGGTCGCGGTCAAAGCTTTTGAACTTAATAACTCGGCAGCAGTTATCGGTGATTCTGTCGTTATGAAAAAACAACGTTGTGTCCAGCACGAGATAGACTATCGTGGGTTGCAGGCGAAGCGTGATGATGAATTTTTATATTCTGGTGTCAGAAATAAGAGCAAGGGCTTTGGTTATGAATGCGATCCTGATGGAGAAGGTGATACTTGTAATGAAGATGATGTTGTTTTTATGCCCTATGCATATATTGGGGATGAACCCACGGATGGCAAGACATTCAGATTCAGATGCGTGCATAGAGGGGGCAATGATTATTGGAAACCTTTAGACTAAGAAAAACCGCCAGACGGCGGTTTTTTTATTTTGTATAATTAAAACCAGTTATTTTTCGTTTTGTTTGTTTGCTAAAATCCATTGTTTTATATAACTGCTGTTCAGATTGTATTTTTTTGCAGCCTCTGCAACAAATGTTTCAGCGGCAAATTGAATAATTTCTGCTTTTTTACTTTCGGTAAAAGTACGGTGTTTGCGTGGCGTGTAAACTTTGAATTCAGTATTCCACGACTTTATCGTAGATGCCGGCAGATTATATTTACGAACAGCCTTGCTGATACCGTATTGTTTTGTAAATAACAATACTTCCATTTTATATTCTGTTTCATGATGCTTGTACTTTTTTTTGTAAGTTGCTTTTGCTCTTCTGCCAGTTTTTTTATAGATATTAAATTTTCTATTCCACATGCGTTGTGTTGCCGTATCAATATTATACTTACGCATTGCAGATGTCATACCGTATTTATTCGCATACTTTAAAATTTTGATTTTTTCTTCATCTGTAAAGGTGCGCAATTCCATTTTGTGATAAATATGATAAATATCGTTCCAACGCAGAATAGTCTTCATCGGCAGTTTGTTTTCCTTGGATGCAATGCTTACCCCCGCGACTTTGGCGCGTTCTAGGACAGAAATTTTATACGCTTCGGTATATCGTGGCATTATTTATCCTTTTGTTTTAAAAGATAATAGCACAAAAAACAGAATTGTCAATCGTGTGAGTAAACATTAAAAAACGCCCCATTCAGGGCGTTTTATTTATTCTGCCAGTGTTCCGACAGACATTGTTATGCGTCTGATACCACTGCTGATAGATTTTTCTTTGTTTATGCGCGCTTTTAATATTTCGCCTGTGTGGTGTATATGCGTTCCGCCACACAATTCGCATGAAACATCGCCCGCAGTAATAACACGAACCATATCGCCATATTTTTCACCAAACAGTGCCATCGCGCCACGCTTTTTTGCTTCGTCTATTGGCATTTCTTCGTGTTTAACAACCATATTGGCGTTTATCCATTCGTTAACCAAATTTTCCACCGCCGTCTTTTCCTGGTCGGTCATTGCGCGTCCGAACGAAAAATCAAACCGAACAGAATCAGGCGCAACACGCGAACCACGTTGTTCTACGTCGGTATTTAAAATCCGGCGCAAAGCGGCCTGTAATAAATGAGTTGCGGTGTGTGCGCGTTTTGTCGCCGCACGAACATCGGCATCAATAACCGGTGTCACTGTGTCGCCAACGGAAATTTTTCCCGCGACCGTTCCACGATGTAAAACGATGTTGTTTGCACGTGCCGCCTCGGTCACGTTTAATACAACTGTGTCGCCAACCTTTAATACACCGGCATCGCCAACCTGGCCACCTTGGGTGCCATAGAAATTTGTTTTATCCAATGCAACCTCGACCGACTCGCCATCGGATGCGGTATCAACAAATTCGCCATCGCGCAGAATTGCCAAAACACGTGATTGCATATCACTTTCCGGCGCATATTTTGTTTTGTCCGCGGTTTCCGGTAATTCAGTGCGTGATTCCCAGAAAATACGCGTTCCCTTGGTGTTGGCACGGCTGCGTTCTTTTTGTTCGGCCATGGCAGCTTCGAATCCGGCGACGTCAACAGCAATATTTTTATCGCGCAAAATCATCTGGGTCAAATCAAGTGGAAATCCATAAGTGTCAAACAGTTTGAATGCAACCGTACCCGGCAACACATTGCCGCTCAATTTCGGGACTTCGTTATCTAATAATTTCATCCCGTTTTGCAACATGTCGGCAAAGGCGTTTTCTTCGTTTTGAATAACCTCTATTACATGCGCTTGGTTTTTCACCAATTCTGGATATGCGGCGCCCATCTGTTCAACCAGTGCCGGATAAAGTTTCGACAATAATGCGCCGTTATGTCCCAATATCTGGCCGTGCCGCATCGCACGACGTAAAATACGGCGGATTACATAGCCACGGTCATTGTTCGACGGTATTACACCATCGGCAATTGCAAAACCAACCGCGCGCAAGTGGTCAGTAATAACTTTGAAACTTGTAATATTGTCGGGCGACTCCGCAACGCCGGTCAAATCAGAAACCGCGTGTTTCAAATTGACGAATAAATCTGTGTCATAGTTATCGACTTTTCCCTGCAACATTGCCGCCCAGCGTTCCAAACCCGCACCTGTATCGATATTTTTCTTTGGCAAATCGCTTAAATTACCATTTGCATCGCGGTCAAATTGCATGAATACATTGTTCCAAATTTCGACAAAACGTCCACCATCTTCGTTGGGGGTTCCCGGTAATCCGCCCGGAACATCCGGCCCAAAGTCATAGAAAATCTCACTGCACGGACCACATGGACCGGTATCACCGGCCGCCCACCAGTTATCTTTACCTAAACGAATTGCTTCTTTGCCGGCAATTTTTTTCCAAAGTGTTGCTGCTTCGTCATCGCTTTCGTGTGCGGTCACAACCAAACGCGCCGGATCGATACCAATAACATTGGTCAACAAATCCCACGACATAGTCTGCGATTCATCTTTGAAATAATCCCCAAAAGACCAATTCCCCAACATTTCAAAGAACGTATGATGCCGACCATCCATACCAACATCTTCTAAGTCATTGTGTTTGCCACCCGCACGAATACATTTTTGTACGTCTGCGACACGTGGGGCAGGGGCATCTTCAACCCCCAAGAAAATTCCTTTCCATGGGACCATCCCTGCAACCGTGAACAAAACCGTTGGGTCATTTGGAACCAGTGAAGCCGACGGTACAATTTTATGCCCGTGCGATTTGAAATAATCCAAGAAAACTTTTCTAATCTGGTCGTATGTCATGATATTGGTCCTTTGTTCTTTTGTAAATTTAACGCGATACAGTTTATATCTTTATTCCGTTTTTGCAACCATATTTTCGGATTGCACCGCGGCCATTTCAAACAATTCTGTATATTTAGCAATTGCATCCGCCATAAAAGATGCCGCCGTTGTCCCCGGTGCAATCTTTTTATTACACTTAGTCGTTGCGCGCCCCATACGAATAACGACATAGTTTGTTTTATTCATATATATAGGTTCGGTTCCAATATGTTTGTGCCGCATAAATATATTGAGTCCCGTCCACATTATCGCGCCAATCGGCAAACGGTATTTCATCGCGTGCGCCATTTTTTTAATCTGGGACATTTGGCCACGCATAAATTCGGCAAATTCAATCAGTGCATCTGGGCGAACCCATGTCCCACGAATATCAAAGTGCGGACCGGTAACACCATATTTTGTGCCGTTTGCCCATGTGCGATTTATTTTTAACACCTCTACCAAATTATCACGAATTGTTGTTGCGTTTTGAATAATTGCGAAAACATTCTTTGGAACATCTTTTGGAATTTCTGCGCCAAGAACAACATCATCATCGTCGGCCAACATGACCCAATCCGGCCGATGCCGCATCTTTGCGATAAATTCGATAGTGTTTAATTTAGATTCTAATTCACCCAAATTTTCACGCACATTTATAATATGTAATTTGCCACGCCACCCAAGTCGCCTTAGAACAGAGCGTTTCAAAACAACCTCTGGGTTATCATTATGTACAACCAGTGTCACCCGTCGTCCAATTTTTTTCAATGGTGGCACAGATATTTTCAACGCATCCGAATCGAAGGTTGTAATTGCGATTAAAAGTTTGGGCTTTTTACGAAACATACGAAAAGTTTAAATAAATATTTGAAAAATTGCAATTGGTTAGTTATTTGTGGTATAATATGCTTATCAAACAGGAAAGTAAAAATGAAAAAACCACTGATTGGCGTTATAATAATGATGATAGTCGTTATAATAATGACGACGTTTCATCTTTCGTTGGGTGGCAATGCCGGAATCGAACTTACTGGCGCGGCCCGTGGAACGAAACTGTTTGTGTGTCCGATACTGACGGATGATTTTTGGCATCGTATGGCGGCTGGGTTTGCGCCATTTTCACAATACATAACAATTGGTTTTTTCTTTTGTACAATATTATTGCTGTTTGTGTGGGGATGGGCATTGTACCAGAACTTATTAAAAGACGAATTTAAACGTGAAAACTTTACCAAACCGTGGCAGTTTACTAAGTTATTATTTTGGGCCGGGATCGTGGTATTACTAACATTAAACACACCGAATCGTTATCGCAGGGTGGAAATAGATGGCGTTCGTGGCGAATGGGTTTTGTGTGAAAATACGTCCATTGGCGCAAAAACTGTGGCGGCGAGCCGCGTGCATAACCGATAAATTTCAATGATTTAGAATGTTTTATAAATACATCTTGACATAAAGGGCGGAATTCTCTACGATTCGAACAGGCGACACAGGCAATGCCCTTGGAAATAAGTTAGTCTGAATAAAAACGGATTAAAAAACACGGGTTTCCAAAGGCATTGCCAGATGTGTCGACCAAGGACACCTTTAAAACATTATGAAAGGAGAAACAAATGAACAAACAACAATTAATTGAAGCAATCGCAAACGAAGTAGACGTAACCAAGGCAACTGCTGCTGCATGCTTGGATGCATTCATCAACACAGTTACCAAAGTTCTGAAAAAGAAGGGTGAAGTTCGCTTGGT
>JAZOUE010000063.1:0-4027 GCA_045658045.1 Candidatus Enterousia sp. | reverse complement strand
TATGCCAAAAAAACAATTTAATTCAAATCGTGGTGAACGTATCGCTGCAAAAGTACAAATTTTGGTTGCAGAAATCTTGCGCGATATTTATTCTGATGACCCTTTAATCGCGGGTGTGTCGCTGGTTGGGGCTGATTCTCATGGTGGATTACAGTTTGTTCGCTTGTTCTTTTATACCAGAAATCCTGATATTGATGCTGTGCAGAAAAGGTTGGATGAAATTACGCGGTCTGTGCGTTTTGAACTGGCTGCGCGCATGAATCAAAAGTATGTCCCAGATATTAGATTTGCATATGACGATACACTGGAACGTGCTGCGCGTATCGACGAATTGCTGAATAATTTAAAATAGCGTTTTTTTAGGCAAAAAATACCTTGCGAATGTGGCAATACTGGTTTATGATTGCCGCATGAAACAGAAGAACATAAGAAATTTTTCCATCGTTGCACATATTGATCATGGTAAATCAACGCTGTCTGACAGATTGATTGAATTTACAGGTGGTTTGCAATCCCGTGAAATGAAGGCCCAGGTCTTGGATTCAATGGATATTGAACGTGAACGTGGTATTACGATTAAGGCACAGACTGTACGTCTGAATTACAAGGCAAAAAATGGTGAAGAATATCAGTTGAATCTGATGGATACACCGGGACATGTGGACTTTTCGTACGAGGTTTCACGTTCCTTGGCCGCGTGTGAAGGTGCATTGGTCTTGGTCGATGCAACCCAGGGTGTTCAGGCGCAGACATTGGCAAATGCGTACTTGGCATTGGATAATGATTTGGAAATGTTGCCTGTGCTGAATAAAATTGACTTGCCGTCCAGTGATGTTGCAGCCACGCGTGAGCAAATCGCAGATGTTATCGGATTGGATGCAAATGATGCGTTGGCTGTATCTGGCAAAACAGGTGATGGTGTGCCAGAATTGCTGGAAGAAATTGTGAATAAATTGCCACCACCACACGGTGATGAAAATGCGTCAACACGTGCGTTGCTGGTGGATTCGTGGTATGATTCTTATTTGGGTGTTGTAATCTTGGTGCGTGTGGTTGATGGTGTATTGAACCGCGGGCAAAAGATTAAATTTATGGCAACTGGGGCAGAGTATGTCGTTGATAAAATCGGTTACTTTACACCAAAGATGGTTAATGTTGATAAACTGCATACTGGGGAAATTGGATTTATTATTACTGGTATGAAAACGATTCACGATTGCAAGGTTGGCGATACAATTGTTGATGCAAAATCTGAAAACGCACAAATGTTGCCTGGGTTTAAACCGTCTGTGCCGGTTGTGTTCTCGTCGTTCTTTCCGGTCGAGGCAGATGATTATCCGACTTTCCGCGAAAGCGCAGAAAAATTGGCGTTAAACGATGCGTCGTTTATGTTTACTGTGGAAAAGTCGTCTGCACTTGGGTTTGGTTTGCGTTGCGGATTTTTGGGTTTGTTGCATATGGAAATTATCAGCGAACGTCTGTCGCGTGAATTCAATTTGAATTTGATAAATACTGTGCCAAGTGTGCTGTATAAAATTCATCTGCGTAATGGCGAAGTTATCGATTTGGAAAATCCAGCCGATATGCCAGAGCCAACAAAAATCGCATCTATTGAAGAACCATGGGTGCGCGCAACAATTATGATGCCTGATAAGTATATGGGGGGCATTATGTCGCTGTGTGCAGAAAGGCGCGGTGTTCAAGAAAATGTTTCTTATGTTGGTAATCGTGCTGTATTGGTTTATCAATTGCCGTTGGCAGAAATCGTGTTTGATTTTTATGACAGGGTTAAATCTATATCTTCTGGATATGCGTCGTTTGACTATGTCGTATATGGTTATCAAGCATCTGATTTGGTCAAAGTAAATATTTTGGTGAACGAAGAAAATGTAGAGCCGTTGTCATTTATGTGCCATCGGTCTTTTGCGGAAAAACGTGGTCGTCAAATCGTTGAAAAATTAAAAGATTTAATTCCACGTCATCAGTTTAAAATTCCTTTGCAGGCCGCAATCGGTGGAAAAATTATCGCACGCGAAACAATTGCTGCATATCGCAAGGACGTAACTGCAAAGTGCTATGGGGGTGATATAACACGTAAACGCAAACTGTTGGAAAAACAAAAAGAAGGTAAAAAACGTATGCGTTCTTTTGGTAATGTAGAAATCCCGCAATCTGCGTTTATAAATGCATTGAAAGTATCTTAAAATAAAAAGGTTAAATTATGAATTGGTTTGATTATTTGGTTAAAACACCATGTGCACAGAAAAAACAAGATTGGGCAGAATTTAAAAAACTTAGAAAAGAAGTGCGCAAGCTAGAAAGTGATTTGGACTATGCGACAATGAAAGTTGGGCGTACATTCTTTGAAGAAGATTCGTATGACGAAGTGCCTGCATGTGTAAAATGGCGTGTTATGTATGCGCGCTCAAGACCTGTTGATGGTCCAGAATTTGAATATACGTTAAAATCGTATGATTTAAGACGTTGTACAAACTTTGCACCAATTGGTGATGAACAGTTGTGTCCATGTACGCAATGTGGTGCGTATCCTGCAAATAAAAAATATTTTGATGTTCGTAAAGATTTGGAACAGAAACAGGCTCAGAAAAAACAATTTTGGAAAAATAAGTTTAATCAGAATACAAAATAAAACCAAGGGAGCCGAATATGGCACACCAATTTTATTTTAATCCTTATATTTTGGATAACTTGCCAGCACCAAGTTCTGGTTTTGATGTTGTTCAAGATTTAGAAGAACCAAGACTGCGTATGTATATAACCAGTCGTGGCGTTAAAACTTTTTTCGTTCGTAAACGTGTAAACGGCAAAGATAAAAGAATTTTAATCGGTGGTTATCCTGATATGGATGTTGATGATGCGCGTGTTGCAGTGGAAACTGTTTTGAAAAATGCGACAAAAAAAACAGTTGCCCGCAGAAAGAAAATTGTCTTTAAAGAATTGGTGGATTTGTACCTGAAAAACAAGGTACGTCGCGGTGAAGATTCTTATATGAAATTGTTGCGTTCTATCAACAGACATTTATCAGATTTGTTTGAAAAAAATGTTGTCGATATCTCGGCAGATGATGTAAGAAATGTAATCAAAAAAATATCAGGTAATGCAATTGCTGCGCGTATGCAAGAATTAGTGCACAGTGTTTTTAAATACGCAATTGAAATGGGGTTTGCAAAAAATAATCCTGTGATAGGAATTGAAAAAGTCCAACAAAACCGCCGTATACGTCCTTTGAACAGGGCGGGGTTGCGCAGACTTGTTCATGTAATTGAACAACATGAAAATATTGTTATGCGTGGTGCGTTTTTAATGTTGGTGTATTCTTTTGCACCGCGTTCAAAAGTGTTTGCTATGTCATGGGAAGATTTAGATTTTAATCATGATATGTGGAATGGTTGGCCATTATCTGACAGGGCTATATTATTGTTGCAAGATATGCCCCAAGATGGTCAATGGGTATTCCCAAGCCATGGCGGTATGCATTTATTAGACCCGCGTACTTCGTGGCGTCAGGTTGCAAAAGATGCAGGTATTCCAAATCTGACAATGGATGATGTGTACAAGTTTTTGATGCGTCAGGTTGTTTGGGCGTCAGATAAGGAAGATTTACGCGCAAATTTTAATAATTTACTTGATGATTTGTTGACAGAAAATTTGTAGTGAAAAATTTGCGTTTTGTTACCAATTGTTATAATTGCTTGACAGTATGCTATGAAAATGATAGGCTTTACCATAATGACGGTCATGGTAACGACCAAAAAATTTAACTAAAACAAAGGAAAAAAAATGACAACTTTTGAACAAGTAAAGAAAATTGTAGCTGAAAAACTGGGTGTATCAGAAGATAAAGTTACAGAAACAGCAGCGTTCGTTAATGACTTGGGCGCAGACTCTTTGGACGTTGTTGAATTCGTTATGGAAGTTGAAAAAGAATTTGACATCACTATTCCAGATGACGCAGCTGCAAAGTTGGTAACTGTTGGTGATGCAGTTAAATATATCGAAGCAAACA
>JAZOUE010000062.1:0-3314 GCA_045658045.1 Candidatus Enterousia sp. | reverse complement strand
CAATACATTACAGGCTTTGAATCCGCATGGAACGGCAAGGTTGCCTGCGCACCATGTCCAAAAGGATATGCCTGTTTTGATGGTCAGAAAAATGAATGTACCGCAGGTTTTTATGCAGACAAAGAAGGAATGAGTGCATGCTTGGCCTGTCCAACTGGTTTAACGACAATTGGTTATGGCGCGGGTGCTGACGAAGAAGGAGACTGTGGACGCATTTTGCATATCGATGGTGAAAAACTGTATTTGCGCAGTTCTAAAAAGACAGAACATGCATTGCATGTCAAGGTTGGCGAATCAACTTTCTTTGGCAACATGGTTGTCGGCGATAAAAAGATAAGTGATGGCGCGACCAAGACATTGAAAATCAAACATAATGGACAGATATATTCTGTTTATGACGATAGTGCAAATTAATGAAAGAAGGGTGAAAAAAATCCCCGTACGGGGATTTTTTTATTTTCATCTTGCTTTTTACAGAAAGCTATATATTATAACATATTGTTTTCCCAAAGGATTTTACTATGTCTTTCCCACATTATGTTGCTGGAATTGATTTTGGCACGACTAATTCTGCTGTGGCAATTTCTGATGGCGGTGTGCCGCGTATGGTCAACCTAGAATGTGGCAAAGATACAATCCCAACCGCAATGTTTTTTCCTGATAAATCTAGTAATATATATTACGGTCGTGATGCCCAGAATCAGTACACAAATGGCGATGGCGCAGGGCGATTTATGCGCAGTATGAAACGTTTATTAGGTACGCAAATAATGCGTGGTGGAACTGTTATAAACGGCAAAATGACAGATTTTGAAACGATTATTGCGTATTTCATACGGCACTTAAAAGAAAAGATGGATATGGTCGCCGGCTGTCCAATCGAACATGTTGTTATGGGGCGTCCTGTACATTTTCGTGATAATGACCCATCGGGTGATGCCCAGGCCCAGGCAGAACTGGAAAAAATTGCGCGTTCAGTTGGGTTCACGCATGTTGCGTTTCAATATGAACCAATTGCAGCAGCCTTTGCGCACGAGCAGAATTTGACATCAGAAAAGTTGGCGTTTGTTGTTGATATTGGTGGCGGCACATCTGATTTTACGGTCATCAGATTGTCGCCGATACGCAAATTAAAACAGGACAGAAGTGATGATATCTTGGCGAATACCGGCGTGCGTATCGGCGGTAATGATTTTGACAAGGATTTATCACTAAAATCGTTTATGCCTTGCTTTGGGTTGGGAACTGAATATCGTTCGGGCGACAAGAATATAAAAATACCAATGTCGCCGTATATAAGCCTTTCTACATGGTCGTCTGTGAACGATGTTTATAATTACAAGACCTTGAATATGGTGCGTGGTTATACTGTGTGGGGGATGGAGCCAGAAAAAATAAATCGTCTGTATGAAGTTATAGAAAATCGTCAGGGGCATAAAAATCTGGACTATGTTGAAAACGCCAAGATTGCGCTGTCTGCGCAAGACAACTATGCTGTTGCATTAGATTTTTTATCCGACAGCCCAATAATTGATATAAGCCGTGATGATTTCGAAGAGTCTATTAAATTAGATATGGCAAAAATAGAAAAATCTGTCCAAGAATGTATTGCGAACGCAGGCATAAAAAACACAGACATAGAATTAGTTATTTTAACAGGTGGTTCGACAGAAATTCCGTATATATGTCGTGCTATGCGGTCATATTTTCCAAATGCTGAATTATCATCTGCGAACAGAATGGCCAGCGTTGGTCTGGGACTGGCATATGATGCAATTCGTCGATTTATTAGAAAATAAAAATTCCCTATCAAATTAGATTGTGCATGCTTGTTAGTAATAGAATATAAAATGCACTTGCTTTAATTGTGCAAATTTTATTACACTATGCATTATAAAGGCAGGGAAGGATTCAAAGTGATTAAAAAATTGGTTGTTCATAGATTGGTGTTATGTGTGTTTTTTGCAGTTTTTTCAACACTGTACACGACAAAAATATGGGCTGCATGTACGGATGAAAATGGTAGCAGTTATTTGCCAACTGGTGCGATTACACCGATTGAGTTAGAAGTTCTGAAACAAAATAATGTCATAACCGGCTATCAGGACACAAATAATAATAAAATTGTTGATTTAGAAGCTTATGTTCAAGGCGAAGAATGGAGTGTTTATTTCCCAGAATCTAATAAAATTATCAGCGGTGTCGCTGTGTGCGGACCGTCAGGTAAAGCCGATGGTGCTGTGGGTAAATATGTTGGAAAGCAATTAAGCGCTCAACAGGCATATTGTGGTTGTTATTGTAAGCAGGGAACGATTAGTGATAGTACAAATTATGTATCCGTAAAAAAACTAGATGGCGGGCTTTCGGGTGTTCCAAATAAAACAAACTATTGTCGTGCAAACTGTCCACAACAGTGTGCACAACTTGTCGCAGAAAGCGCGTCATTCCGTACATTGTTATATGGCGGTGCTGATAATTGTCCTGTGGGTACACCTGGCGAAGGCGGGGGAACAGAAGAACCAGGCTGTGCAAAGACCGCTACTGATTATTGTGATGTCTCCAGTGATTGTGAATATGTATTAAAAAGCGCGTATTCTGTCGGTTATACAATGGATTCTGGGGATGATTATTGTGTCGCAAGTCCAAATGAGTACTCTATATTGTTGTCGACAGATGGTAATGATATTTTGGACGAAGTAGTAACAGTCTATTACGGCAGCGCAATATCTGGTTTGCCTGTGCCAACAGCGGATGGTATGGGATTTGTGGGCTGGTTTGATGAAAATGGTAATGAATATTCTAACGGAACAATATACAAAGTCGCAGATGATATTATTTTATATGCAAAATGGGGCTGTGAACTGCCAGTCGGTGATGCAGTTACATATAGTCCAACGACTGCTGTTGATGTTATGACGCTGGCGCAGTTGCGTGCAGATTACCCTAATGATTTTTCGCTTGATGGGAATAATCAGACAAAGTTGGATACAGAAAATGCAATGGCGTTGTATAATCAAGGTCAACGATTTTCGGTTCAGTACGAAAACGGTTGGATACATGGAACTGCGTTTTGCGGACCTGCAAATTCTGTAACAGGTGACCCCAGAGACCAATTGACTGTATATCAGGCAGGCAAGGGGTGTTGGTGTCGATATGGTACCGAAGATACAAAGTCTGCAACCGGTTTTAAGTGGGTCGGAACCAAAGAATTAAAGGGCGATATAGATACGGTTTGTCGTGCAGAATGCCCATCGGTTTGTGCAGAATATACTGCAACTAATTCTACATTCCGTTCGAACTTATTAAAAGGTACA
>JAZOUE010000061.1:0-4666 GCA_045658045.1 Candidatus Enterousia sp. | reverse complement strand
TGCAGCAATTGCAACTGTTATTGCAAGATTTGTGGAATGTGGAATTGTATGCTTGCTGGTTGCGTTGACTAGTGGTATATCTTCGTTGGGCGCAACGATTGTTTTTTGTTTAATTCCTGTGTTGGGATTCGCAATTAGTGTAAAGGTTGGGTTCGCATTTTTGGCGATTGGCTTATTGTGTATGTGGCGGCATCGTGGAAATATAATTCGTCTAATCGGGGGCAGCGAATCTAAAATTGAATGGAAATGGAAGAAATAAATGTAATCAGGTATTTTATGCCTGATTTTTTCTTTATTTTTTAGGCATTTTGTGATATAATATGCACAGATGTATACTTAGAGGTAAGAGAGCAATGAAAAGAATTTTTTTGTTTTTTATTAGTTGTTTAATGGTTTCTTCTGCGTTTGCTGCGCCGTCTGGTCGTGGGCGCGTGACTATGTCAGAAAGTATGAGGGATGTGTCCCGTGGAACAGCTGTTAAAGAACGTATGTTTGGCGTGGATAAGGTTCTTATTATAACAGAAACAGAACAAACTTCGGATGAACAACCAGAAGAAACAGAGCCTGAAGAAGATGTTTACGAAAAAGAACGTAATACTTGTTTGAGTAATAATGTTGGTGTTGGTGATACATTTGTTTGGGCTTCTAAATATAGCAACTTGGATGATTATTCTTCTATGACAGAGGATGTAGAAAAACCGGAAAACAATGTTTGCTTTGTAAAAGTATCATTAAAATCAGATGATGATAAAATTAATACTGATGATATCGCAGATAAATATTTCCAAATGGGACAAAATATTGTTTGCGGCTCTTGGGTGGCAAAAGATGATATGGAAAAACGTATTTTGGATGCAAAAAAGACGGGACGCGTTTTGGGAACAGTAGGTGCTGTTGTTGGTGGCGCGGGTATTGGTGTCGGTGCCATGGAATTGTTCGGAAATAAACTAATCGGTGGTAAAGTAGAAGGGCAACAATCAATGCAAGATGCTGATTTTTGGTTGCTTAAACTGTCTGAATTGCGAATAGAAGATGAAAATAAGTATGCAGAAGTTATCCAAGATTTGAAAGAATTCAAGAATGTTTGTAATAAGGTCAAGTATACTACAACGCGGGAAACAACAATACACGATAATTGTGCTGAATTTGAAAAATTGTTTGATTTAGTTCAAGAATAAAAAAAATCCGCATTCGCGGATTTTTTTATTGGTTTTTATTCGTAATAATATCGTATAGTGCAATTATGTCAGATTTGTTTAAAAAGTTATTGATTATTCGTATGCCAAAAATTGGGCCTGTTCGTTATGCTGAATTGATTGCTAAATTTGGTTCGGTGGATGCGGCTGTTGATTTTTTAAATCCCGATTCGGAATTTCGGGATGGTGTTTTGCGAGAAATGGATACTGCACAGAAAATGAATATTCATTATGTGTCTGATGATAGTGATTTTTATCCATCAGCATTACGGAATTTAAAAAATCATCCGCCAATTATTTCAGTGCGTGGAAATCTTGAAACATTGGTAAAACCGACCGTATCAATTGTTGGGACGCGTCATGCAACAGGCGTTGGGATGAAATTTGTTGCGGATATTGCGGCAACTTTTGCAGAACATAATATTGCGGTTGTGTCTGGTATGGCGATTGGTACGGATACAGCGGCGCATCGCGGTGCATTACGCGCGGCTGGTAATTCTAATACAATTGCGGTGTTGGCAGGTGGTGTGGATTATATATGGCCGTTGGAAAACGAATCGCTGTATTGGGAAATTGTAGAACGTGGCGCGGTTATCAGCGAAATGCCTGTGGGATTTGTTCCTGTTGCAACAAATTTTGTGCAACGTAATCGCTGGGTGGCTGGAATTTCAGACAAATTGATTCTTAGCGAGGCTGATATGAAATCTGGCTCTATGACAACAGCGCGATTCGCAATTGATTTTGGACGTGATGTTTGGGCAATTCCGTCGCATCCGGCTGATTCCCGCGGGGCAGGGCCAAATTCGCTGATTCGGAATGGCGATGCAAAGTTGTGCATAGGTATACAAGATTTCTTTCCGGACACACAAAAAGAAAAAATAAAAACAAAAAATCAGAAAAAAGACGATTCGGAAAATTCTGTGTTTGATAAAATTGGTTCTGTTCCTGTATCAGAATCTGTATTGACAGAACTTGTCAAAAAAACGATTTCGGAAATCAAGTCAGAATTAGTGGTCTTGGAATTGCAAGGTTTGGTTCGAAAGGTTGATGGTGGTTATGTTCGTGTGTGATTCTTTTCCTGTATATACAGTGTATATACAAACGGCAGAAAACAGGCAAAAAAACGAATCGTTGTCAAAAAATAAATGTTCAAAAAATGTTTAATATTTGGTTGTAAATGTAAAATTATCTTATAAATTATCTGACGTATCCAAAACAAGATTGAGAGAAGAAAATCAATCAAGGCAACAGGGATAAAAACCTGTAGAATGGGGCGTCAGATTTAGCAAACAAATCAGATGTTCCGAAAATCAAATGCTGATGTAAATTAGTGTTTGATGGGTGCGAAAACGGGTGGACATTCTTGATTTGCAAGAATAACAAACATTGGTTTTCAGTCACCGTGTGAGAGGGATGAAAAAGTAGGGCGTATAAAAGGTCAATATAGAAAGGATGTTGGCGTTTTATGTGGGTGGCTTTTGCAAACTAAAACACAATGGGGCAGGAAACTCTTTTAGGGAAGGAAAGGAGAAAACGATATGCAGACAATGGCAAATGTAACAATGACAAACTTGGAAAATATCAAGGGGGCCATTGCCGCAAAAATTGATTCTGCAAGCTTTACTTCTTGGATTGCGCCATTAAATTTTGACATTATTAATAATACATTGGTTTTGGGTGCACAGAATCAATTCTCGGCCGATTTTATCAACAGTGTTTATGGCAACTTGATTTTGTCTGTTGCAAATGAATTTGGTTTGGCCGCAAAAATTGTTGTTCGTTCAAACAATGCTGTTGCTGCAAAGACATCTGTTGCAAATGACAACAAGACACAGAACTTTGCACCTGTGGCCACTGTCGCAACAAACAATGTTTCTTTTGATTCTTTTGTATGCAGTGATGATAATTTGTTCGTATTATCTGCATGTAAAAAAGTAGCAGCGGGCGCAGTTTCTTTTTCTCCGCTGTTTATTTATGGTGCATCTGGTTGTGGCAAGACATTATTGGCAGATTGCATTGCAGGTGCAGCGCAGGGTCGTGTTGTAAAAATGACTGCGTCACAATTTGTATCTGATTTTTCACGTTCTTTAAAAGAATACAATGTTTTTGGTTTCAAAGATTTCTGCCGCAACTGTGACATCTTTATTTTGGACGATGTTCAGGGTTTGTCTGGTAAAAAGGCGTCAACCGAAGAATTTTTGCAATTGATTGTTGATTTGCGCAATGCTGGCAAGAATGTTGTTTTGACTGCAAATGCAGCGCCAAATAATCTGACAGGTTTAGACAGACGTGTTCAGTCATTATTGGCATCAGGTTTGACAGCCGAAGTTGTTGCACCAAACGCACATGTAAAAAACATTATGTTACAGCGTGCAGGTGTTGCATCTGATGTCGCAAGTGCCTTGTCACAACGCGTTGCAAACGATGGTCATTTAATTGCAGGTATTGCGACAAAAATCAAAACATATGCAGATTTGATGGGCGCATCTGTTGATATGGATGTTGCACAGCGTTTATTGGCAGACACATTGCAAAAGACAAAAACACCATCTGCGATGGTTCGTGAAATGTGTGAAAAGTTGGCTGTATCATACGATGCAGTATGTGGTAATGGTCGCAGTCGTTCATTGGTGTTGGCACGTCAGATGATGATGGTTGTATTAAAGAATGTAACAGGTTTGTCATTATCTGAAATTGGTAATTTTGTTGGCGGTCGTGATCATGCAACAGTATTGTATGCAATCAAACAAATTGAAAAACAACAGTCATCTGACTTGGTATTATCTGCCCAAATTCAACAGTTGATTAAGGAATACAAATAAAAACAGCCCTTGATGGGGCTTTTTTATGCTTTGAAAGTATATGGTAATATGATAAAATTAACATGATATATTGTGGGGTTAAATATGAGAAAATTTTGGAGTTTTTTATCAGTTTTCTTTATTTTGAACGTCGTTACACAAAATGTAATGGCGGAGGATCATAAATGTAGTATGGTTGCAAGTCCAAGTGGGGTTGGTGCTTCTAATATTGCTAATTGGATTGATGGATATGTTTGGCTTTGTGCTAATAGTAGAGGCTTAGATGGAAGTATATCAAGCTCAGTATGTGCCGAAAATGTTACTGTGCCCGGTTTTAATAATCAAGGTGTACATTTTTTGTATAAGTGCAAATTTGGGAATGGAAACTATTACTGGGAGGAGGTACTAAATAGCTCATTGCCCAAATGTGACAGTAGGCATTTTTCTTATGATGACTGGTATAACATGACACCTGAAGACAGGTCACATACAACATTTAGATATGGGTTGAATGGCAAATTAATAGAAACCGATATCGTTGGAGCAGATTTTGAGACAAAATATGGTGACGATATTAGAAACAATGAACAATATTGTATAGACATACAATGTAAACCAGAATATAAAAAATCAACAGATGGCACAAAATGTGTGCCCAAAGATGCGGCG
>JAZOUE010000060.1:0-8498 GCA_045658045.1 Candidatus Enterousia sp. | reverse complement strand
ATCTATATATTCCTTGTGTTTTATAAAACTCAATTCTATACTAAATATATGGAAAAACAAGAAATAAGAACATTTGGCCGTCGTCATGGCAAAAAACTATCTGCGCGTCAACAAACATTGATTGACGAAGTGTTACCCACCCTTGCCCCAGAAACGGGCGATATATTGGAAATTGGATTTGGTGCGGGCGAACATGTGCGTGAATTGGCCGCGACACACCCAGATAAAATTATCATTGGCGCAGAACCGTTTATGAACGGCGTGGCCAGTTTACTATCTGCGATTACCGACGATAAAACGAATCGGGTACTGGATGAATACAAAAACATTCGCATCTGGGCAGATGATGTTCGCGATTTCTTACGCCAAACAAAGTCAAAATTTGAACAGATTTGGGTACTACACCCTGACCCATGGCCCAAGGCACGACATGAAAAGCGTCGTCTGCTGTCTGCAGAATTCTTGAACACTTTGTCAAAATATTTATCTGACAATGGCGAAATTGTTATTGGCACAGACCACTGGGAATACTTTGATTGGATTTTAGAACAAATCAAAAAGACAAATTTATCTGCAACAGTTCCAGACATGGAAATTATTCAAACGCGTTATCAACATAAAAACAAAGCAGGAACAACTGCACCAAAATATCTGATTTTACATAACTAGTAATTTATAAAAACTTTTGTTGTTTTTATCAGTTCTGGGCGCATACTTTTTATCAGACGCAAAGCCTGCTCTATACGTTGAAAATTCTGACCAAACGCCAAATGAATATCAAATTTATTTTCCGAATTCCACACATCCAACATACCATAAAAACGACCGACAAAATCAGACTTGTCCCCCATATCTTTGGACATCGTCAACAACAAAGAAGTTGCGTTTATCTTTTGTAAATTTTCAAACAAATCGTTCCAATCATCCGAATCGATTTGATTTATATCTATTGCAATTGATAAGTCTTTTTCAAAGAACAAATCATCCCTTATAACATGAGTCTGTTCAACCAATTCGCCCAGCGCACCATACGGCAGGAAAATCTGTGCGCCATGTGCCCCACGTTTGAAGGCAGAATTTATCGCCATTGTTACATCAGAAATCTGCTGTTCTGTAACCTTTTTATCTGGCAACCCAAAGCGCGCCAAAATTTTAACACCTTTGTTTTCCAACCAAGGCCAAATAACGGACACACTTTCTGGCACAACAGAAACAAAAGATATATTTCTGTCCATAATAACGCCAGCTACACGTGCCAATTCGCCAGAATCAATTGTCGCATCACACCAAACAGATGCGACATCAGATAAATCATCAAAAATAATATTTTTTTCTATCATTACTCTTTCTACTTTATCATAAATATGATACAATAAAAACCGTAATGAGAAATAAATTTGATAATATTTTATTAGGAACATTATGGTTGTTGCTATCAACCTTGGGTGCATGTTTTTGGTTTAACACCCGATTCGGCTTTAATATATTATCTGGTACACACTGGCGACATCTTGCATATATGCAGGTAACTCAAACCCAAATAAAACCATCTTTTTATATTTCAATAATAGTTACTGTTTTTTGTATTGTATTTGGTCTTTATCTATTGATTCGCCCACGTTTTCGGAAAATAACTTTTCCACAAACAGCAACAAAAGAAGAACAAACACAACCAATAATATCTGAAACAAAACCAAATGACGCTGATATATTTGCACTGGCGCGTCCTAAAAGATTAAACGGCACAACAGCAACCACGACTTCATCAAAACAAATTAAAACAATGACTGCGCCTGTGGCTGGCACCGCTATTACACCACAAGAACCGCAAACCAAAGCACCTGCTATATATACAACAAACACCCAAAAATCAACAAAAATGATGTCAATATTTTCATCTGCTGGATATATCATCAAAAAATCAGCCACGGTTGAAGGGTATCAGATACCTTTGATTGCGGTTGATAGCATGCAACAACTTTGGATTGGTGGTGAAAACATTGAAACAACTGTGATGCAAAAAATTGTCGACGCATTTCAACAAATATTTTGTGATACCCTAGAAGACATAGATATACCAATTATTGGCTTCGTTGTTAATCCTGTTGATATTGCAAATCCGGTTGCACCAAACATTTTAATATTCAAAACAGATGATGAATTACGGACATATATGATGGAAAATCCGAACCCACCATTAGATCCAGACATGTCCGAAAATTTCGAAGCTTTTTCCACATTTATATCAACAGTAATTGATTACATAGGACGCTTGTGATGTATTTAAATGCCGGTCTTGCTGAAAGAAAAATGAACGAATTAGGTTTAAAAGATTTACCTATAATAGAGCATAAACCTGTTCGTACAAGTATCCCGAACGACTGGTTTGCACAATACAAAAAACTATGTCACGAATTCATGTCTACTCTTTCCGATTGTATTGAAGAAATCGCATTGATGAACTTATCCCAAGAAGAATTCATAGATTTAATAACAGGCAGAAAGATTTCTGATAATTTATCTATACGATTTCGCATACCATTGGTATGGGGCGGTGAATTAAGCGTCGACAATATGTTTATGTGCAAGACATTTCCACATTCTTATAACATGGACAGGTTTATAATACTACAATCTGGCAATGACATTGTGTGGTTACCTAACCCTGCAAAAAAAATATATCTACCTGTCAGCACACTTGGCGGTGGCGATGGCGGAAACGGCACCGAGGATAGATTAACGGAATCAATCGCATCACAAATCGTAGCAGACCGTGACATGTAAATAAAAAGGTATAAATATGACTTGTTCTGAATTTTTATCTGAGATGAAATCACGTGGTGCAACAATATTTGCGCCCGCTCATCAGGGACAAATTCAATTATTAAACGGCGCATTACAACAACGCAGATATGCGATGTTACCAAACATACTTGGAGAATTGTATACAATGGCTGGCGCAATATGTTTAGATACAGGTTATATATTTGGCCCAAATGAGATAATGCGTGAAAGAACATATCCAATACCAAGCTTGTTAAAAGTCAATGACGACATATCGCCAATGGGAAAAATTCCCGGAAAAACTATATTTGGTCGTAATGATTTATTTTGGTTTGCATTTGATGCCTTTGGAACATTTTATATGCTAGACAATTTAAATTTAACACCATTGCGACGCTATGATGACCCATATCGTGCAATGACAGACTGTTTAATATCTGGGAAAATTTAACATGAAAAAAATATCTATTTCTTTATCTGGACACCAAACCAGCATTACACTGGAATCAGAGTTTATTGACGCATTGCAAAAACTTGCTATACGACAAAACAAACCGGTTGCAGCAATTATAAACGAAATAGATTCAACGCGTCCACACGACAGAAATTTATCGTCTGCGGTACGCGTTTGGATTCTGCAACAAATTATTCTACAAGCATATAAAAATTAAATTTATTCACGTGTTTTTGAAAAAATGCTAGAACCTAATATTGATACTATCAATATTATAATCATCCAATAATTCAAGCCAATTTCACGATACGGCGTAACATGTGCCCCCCATACAAAACCATCTAAGACACCAGACATACCGACTGGCAACATTGATATAATCTCACCATCAGAAGCAACAAACGCACTAATACCCGAATAATTAGCACGAACAACTGGCAACCCTGATTCAATTGCATAACGACGCACCATATCAAGATGCTGATAAACGCCGGGTGTATTACCAAACCAATTATCATTAGTAATATTTATAATAGCATCGATGTCCCCCGCCCCATCTGGCACCAGTGAATCAGAAAAAATAATCTCATAACATACAGCTGGCACAAATTTAAAACCATTTAAATCTATAACTTCTGGTCCATTACCAGCAGTTAAATTTGCAGGTGACGGCAAAATTCCCAATGGCTTATATTCACCAAATGGCACCAAATGCGACTTACTGTAAATCTTTTCTATACGACTATTTGACTGGCTTATAACCATTGAATTAAAAACACCACCAGCATCAAAAGTATTTGCACCAAAAATAATTGGCTTTTGCAAATACGACGCCATTTCAATATTATCTGTATTTAAAACAACAAATGGATATGCGGTTTCCGGCATAATAACAACATCAAAATCTCCATCAACAGATGCCATATTCATCAAATTACGAACATTGTATTCTGCACGTTGCATTGCCTCTACTCTATTATGAGTCGCCTTTTGCATTTGAGATGATGCAGGTTGAACAATTCGCAACAAGACTGAATCTGTTTCTGCACCAACATCGGACACAACGATATTGCGCATACCAACAAAACTGCCGTATACAGCAAATCCAGCAAACAATAAATTTACAATCCAAACAAATATATTTTTATAATTTCTGAGCAATTCGACTAAACTTGCAATTATTCCAACAATTATAAAACTTAAACCCAATGCGCCCCACAGCGACATAGAATTTGCAATTATTGGATATGTCATTGTTATATTTGCAATTGGATTCCACGGGAACCCTGTAAACAGCCATTCTCGCAACCACAAAACAGTTACCCAAACACCTGCAAACAAAAATATTCTGGATGTGGCACACATTTTCTTATTCGCCACCGCAATAAACGGCCACGAGAAAATCATCCACCCCGCCACCATCAAACCAATTGCACCGGGTATTGTCCATATTGCATAAACATCTGCAATTTCAGGCACAACATATATAGAATGCAAAACCCACCAAAACATAAACAATCCATACATCGCACCGAACGGCGCAACACGAACAAGCGAACGCCAAAAACCACCAATATTTTTATTTTTTACAGTCAACCAATAGGCGCCACCAACACCTAAAACAGTCAGCCACCATTGATAAAATGGCGCGAACCCAAACGATGCAATCGCACCAAATACGCCGTATAGCAGATATTGTGCAAAACTGTTATCTGCAATTTTTATTCTTTTAAAAAACGCAATTATTTTTGCACCTGGGCAACAAGAACCATCCACACAAGTTATCTCACTAACACTTGCATACGGATTTTTTATTCCCATTTTACCCAAGATTTTTGTTTCTCTATTTTCCATAACAATTGCATCATCATCGTTGATATGATCAAATCCCAACAAGTGCAAAACACCATGCACAATCATATGAGCTGTATGATGTTCAACAGATATATGCTCTTGTTTTGCTTCTTTTGCGACCGTATCCAGCGATATATAAATATCACCTAACAATTCATCATCGCCTAATTCAAAAGACAAAACATTTGTTGGTTTATTGATATTACGATATTCGTGATTGATTTTTTTTATCTCTTTATCATCAACCAATATAATTGACACTTCGGCATTTTTATATTTATTACCAACGACAGCATTTGCAATTTTTGCAAAATCGATTTTATATTTTTTCCATCGGTTATCATGTATATCAACATAAACTTTCATAAAAATATTCCTTTAAGTTAAATCAACTTTACGTTCTGTTCCATACAGTAATAAATCATGTTTTGCATTTTTTTGTCTGATTTGATTAATAGTATTATGAAAAGCAGTTACTTGTCGAACGGATAAGTTTTTGATTTTTTCATCAAGTCTGCTTTTTAATTTTTCGTGTGTATAACCACCAAATCGTTCTGACAGTTTCAAATTTTCTTTTGCAGCATTATACTGTTCTAACTTTTCTTTATTTGTCTTGGCTTTATCGCCCAGTCCTTCACGACATAGCGCCGCATTATAATAAGAATAAGACTTCATATCTTTTGGCATAGATTTTATTTTTTCTGACTTTATCAAATTCTGCACAACTTCCAATCCCTTTTGATATTCGCCTTTATGATAATATAAAATTGATAAATTACTATAGACGATATAATTCCTATCGTCCTTTTCCAGCGCCAGCTTATACTTTTTTTCAGCGTTATCATACTTACCTGCATAAAACAACAGTTCGCCTTCTTCATTTAACTTTTCAGATTCTGATTGTTGTGCGACAGGTGTTTTTTCATATTCTTGCATAAAATCAACAACCGAAGATTCAAATAAAAATCCCTGTCTAATAGTTTCTGCTTCTTCTTCAGTCAAATAAGCGTACACTGGTTCTTGTTTTGTACCTTTTGTAATTCTATTTTTCACATTCAGCAACATACTATCAACATCATATTCCAAAACACCATTTGGTTTAGAATCATAATTATTTCCATCATATATTAACAATCTGCCAAGAGCCATTTTCTTTACATCAAAATTTCTATCGTCTTTTTGTGCTGCCCGAACAAATTCTTCAATACCATATGGTGCTTCACCAACAGAATTTAAGATTGCATTATCAGAAACTTTTCCCAGCATATACAAGGTACACACGCCATATTTATTTGGCATTCCGCCCCATCTTGTTCCCCGCGCCTTGCCAAAAGCACGCACATAAGCATCTGCGATTTTTTCTACACTTTTTCCAGAATTTACGACATCTGCCACTGATTGTCCAGAATTTCCATTCATATAAATATTTTCTCCGGCATTATATGCAGCAACAGCAAGACTGACAAACACATTTGCTGGCATAGAGCACTTAAATTCCCGTTTCATATTGGGATAAATCTTTTCTCTCAGCCACGCATCAGTCAGATTTTTTGCCTCTATTTTAGTAATACTGGACATATTTCCGACGGGCCGTCCCAGTATCTTAGTTGCAAAATCGCGATGTATTTTATCTTTGATTGTAAACCCAGCCCCGAAAGTGAGCGTTCCCTTATCACTGCCATTATCATAATAAGCTGATTCAATAAAACCTTCGCTTGAAAAGACATGCGCAACAACATAAGGCTGAATTGCATCAATTTGTTTTTTCCATTCTTCATCAGTTACATTTGGATTTAAAACAAAGTCCTCAAACTTTTTTTGATTATTTTGTGGTTTATAAATATTTTCCTTTTCATCTTCTTGAACAGCATCTGAGACAAACATTCCGCCAGCACCCACCATTGTTACCACGACCATTAGATAAAAGAAATAACTTGTAACCCATGGATGATTTTTTCCAAATTTCGTAGTTGCAGATTCTTTGACCCCCTTTTCAATATTTCTGATAACAAAATTATCAATCAAAGATACATTTATCCCACGCACAATATGTTCTGCCAACCACAACACGGACACGCCAGATATTTTACCTGTTCCTTGTGCAATTTCTTTAGTCCAAACACCAAATTTTTTCCAATCAATATTTATTTGATTTTTACCTGTACTATTTTTAGATATTGCTGCGATTTCTTTCCAATTCACAGTATCTGGCACATGTATATCTGCCACACTTTTTCGTGTTTGCGATATGCGTTCTGCAAAGGCACGCATATTATCACCACGTTTTTGTGCAACAGTTTTATCGGTCATTATTATTTTCTCCCCAGTCCTGTTTTCTTGGCGATTTTCGAACGCTTACGCGAATAAGCCGGCGCAACAAAAGGATAGTCATTTGGCAAGCCCCACTTTTCCCGATATTCTTGGGGTGTCAGGTCAAATTTTCTTTTTAAATAGCGTCGCAGCATGATATGCCAAGTACCATCTTCCAAGCATTGGATTTTATCAGGATGCACAGAATCTTGGATTTGTTCATCTGTAACAGATGTGCCACGCAGAATTCTGCGTGCGTTTTTTACAGCCTCTTCCATTGTAAGTTTTGGGTTCGCAGCAATCGCAGCCGCCGCCAGATTTGCCACAGCCAAAGTAAAATCAGAATTTTTATTTACCAACTTGCCATTTCCTTTGTATTTTAATACAATTATTATATCACAAATAAACCATAAATAAAAGCCAAGTAAAATGACACGACCGCTTGCAGATTTAATGCGTCCGAACACAATAGATGACATTGTGGGGCAAAAAACATTATTGGGTGAAAACGGCATTGTTCGCCGTATGGTTGACAATCAGAAATTATCTAACTTGATTTTATGGGGGCCGCCCGGATGTGGCAAGACAACAATTGCACGCGCATTGGCAAATTCTGTTGATATGGATTTTGTTCCTATGTCTGCGGTATTTTCTGGCACAGCCGACATAAAAAAAGCGATGGATGCGGCGCGTATGAATCGCGACATTGGTCGAAATACCTTGCTGTTTATTGATGAAATTCATCGCTTTAACAAAACCCAGCAAGATACATTATTACCATATTTGGAAGATGGCACAGTTGTATTTATGGGTGCGACCACTGAAAATCCCAGTTTTAATTTAAACAACGCGTTGCTGTCGCGCTGTCATATTGGTGTACTGTCAGGACTTTCCACCGAAGATTTGATGGAATTGAAGTCGGATCGTAGCCATGTCGTTCTGTGAGCCAAGGAGTTGGCTAAGACATTTGTCTTCCTAAGACCGCTTGGCCTCCGACTTCACTGAAAATCCCAGTTTTAATTTAAACAACGCGTTGCTGTCGCGCTGTCATATTGGTGTACTGTCAGGACTTTCCACCGAAGATTTGATGGAATTG